>NZ_BAPY01000004.1:0-228154 GCF_025994195.1 Asaia spathodeae NBRC 105894
CCCACACCCGTCAATCACAAAATTTCAAAAAAATGACACCAACTCAAAAAAACTTCGAAAGCCGAGCATTCGTGAGGCCCTACCCACATAGCGGAAAGGGAGCCGCAGCTCCCTCTCCTTACCTTCACAATCTGCCATGTCCTTCAGAAGTCCACGCTTGCGGTGCCTCCGACGAAGAATGGCGATGCGACATAGTAGGTGGAACTCGCGGCTGAGATCTTGCTGCCATAAACGCCGGTCGTTGCCTTTCCGTTTGCCGTCACACCATTCACGAAGCCCAAATAATGATTATTCGTGATGTTCTGGATGTTCAGCTGCAGGACCGGGTTTTTCATGAAGGCAAAATTCTTGAAGCGATAACCCGCATGAACATCCATCGTGACATAGCTCGGGATCGAGGTGTCGTTGTTGAATGTCGCATATTGCTTGCCGACATATTTGAGCGAGAAGCCGCTAAACAGATGCCCGTCATCATAATCCAGATTAAATGCAACCTGCTGCTTCGCTGTCTGGGGCGCAAATTTGCCTTTGCTGTTGACGTAATCGCCGGTGCTACCTGCTGCGATATTACTGTCGGTGCGGGCGTTGATATATTCCGCCGAGACATAGGGGCGCAGATGGTAAAGGATCGGACGGGTTCCGATTTCGAAGTCGACACCATCGGCGTGTGACCCGCCACCATTGACGCTCTGCGAATAATAGGAGCCGTTTGGCAGCACCACAGTCTGGGAATAGAGGCGGTTCGTGAAGTTGTAGTGGAAGTAGGTCAGGGTGCTGTTGAAGAGACTCCCCTGATAGCGCACGCCAGCTTCTTCGGAGATCGAGATTTCCGGCTTCTGGTTGGGGTTCGCTTTCGTGCTGTAGCCCACGCCCTTTGTGTATGTGCCGGCGTCATAAAGGGACGTATTCATCGGAATACGGAAATTGGTCGTGCCTGATGCGAAAAGCTGGAACTGATCGTTCAGCTTGTAACGGATGGAAGCCGCTGGCAGAGGCTCATTCCAGTTGCCGTTGATATAGGGCCCCGTCGAGGTATCAGGCAGGTAGTTCTGACCCTGACGCGTGATCATTGCGTATTTGAGGCCGCCTTCAATGGTCAGACGATTGTTCAGCAGCGACAGCGAGTCATCAATGAAGAGCGTGTGGATGCGCGTCTGGGTCAGTGTGTCACGGTATTGCGCCGTCTGACCGTTCGAGAGGACAAGATTGGGGCCACCACCATATTCATCCAGCGGCGCGCCAGTTTCGGGATTCACAAGGCTGTAGGGTGAGGTCTGGATCTGCTTCGAATATTCGAACCAGTACCCGACCATGAGGCGGTTCGCGCCCGTGTGCAGGGCAAGCTTCGTTACCGCACCAGGACGGTAGGTCTGCGTGTTGGACGGGTTATAAAGCAGCAGGCTCTTGGTGTTCGATGTATTGTACTGCCCGATGGAGCTGCTCAGGGTCTGGGCGCCGTATTGCTGACTTGCCAGGCTCTCGCTGTAGGCACCACCGCCATTGCCGTTGCCGTACCAGAAATACGGTGTTTCGGTCAGAGTCAGATTATCGGTCAGAGTGAAGGTTGAGGGAGCGCTGGCATAGATGTTTGTAAACGGGTTCTGATGCAGCTTGTAATAGTTCCCGCTCGGACTCTTCGGATTCCACTTTGAGTCGTAAGTATAGCTCGTCCCGTATTTCTGCCAGTTTGCCAGAGACATGGATGGGAAGAGCGTGCTGTCGCTCTGATTGCCAACGATAGCGAGCGAAATGCGGTTGCCCTGCCCCCATTCATTGACCCATTTGGTCTCGCCATGCAGCTTTTTCTGCGCACCCGGCCCGCGCCATGAATCCTCATGCGCAGCCGAGAACGAGATATAGCCTTTCAGATGCGTATTGCCTATACGACCCGTATCAACACGGCCGAAGATGCGCCGGGAATTGTAGCTGCCATAGGTACCATCAAGGTGGCCGCCGAAACGCTCTGCGGGATCAAGCAGATACATATTGACCGCACCGCCCGACGCACTGATGTGCGGGCTGTCGAGATCGGCCGACCCCTGCTCTACATTAATCGTACGCAGGTTTTCTGAATCGACGATTTCCTGCGGATATACGGCGTAATTGCCGATATCGTTGATCGGAAAGCCTTCAAGCGTGAAGCCGATCTGACTGGCATTCAAACCGCGCAAGGTCAGATTGCCGCCGTTGAGGCCGAGCGGATCGACAGATGTTGTATTCACCCCGGGCAGCATGGCGATGAGCTGCATTGGGTTCAGCCCCGGCGTCTGCTTCGCAATAAACTCCTGTGTCACGGTCGAGCGCGATTTGGCTGCATCTTCATGCACCATCAACCCGCCACCCGGCGCCTTGTGTCGGCTGCCCCGCACCTGCACGGTTTCGTTACGCGCTGCATCGGTCGGTGCGGTGGACCCCATCATGGAAGGCCCCGTATCCGTGTTCTGAACTGCCTTTGGTGCGGCAGTCTTGCGCGTGGTCTGGCTTTGCTCCGCCTGAGCGGCGGAGACACTCAATGCAAGAACTGACGTCGCACATAAAAAGTAGCGGGCTCTCAAGCGCATCATATATCCCGAAGAACGTATTGGATGATTAACGAAAATTACTCGTTTCGTTAATGTGCCTATCACAGCAGCGAGAGAAAGACGGATGAAAATTTGATGACGATACGAAATATAAAAGTCGTTTTAGATCAGTTACGTACGGTTAAATTAAGATACAATCAGCTTTTTTCTGGAGAAGTATGAAATTATGGTCGCAATGAAATTAACGGAACTCGATGAATTTTACGTAGGGTATTAACGATATAAATTACAGATCATAATACAAGATTTCATATACAAAGTATTTTCTAGTATAATTTGTTTATAAACAGACTGTATTATTGTATTTTATTCACGTATCAGAAAGACGAACTGCAATGAATGCATAAGGATACTGACGTGCTTCTGATACTGCGCCGGGCGGCGCTCCTGACGGTCCTGTGTCTCTCACCTATCCCCGCCCTCGCTGACTCCCCTCCCGATAACACTGAAGCCACGTCCAACTCCCTGGGACAGCAGATCGCATCCCTTCCCTGGACCCACGGACCTGCCGCAGTGCACGTCAATGGCGGCTCTGTATTCAGCATACCCGCCGGTTACGAGATGCTCACCCCGCCTTTCGGCAAGAAGTTTCTCGCTCTGGTCGGCAATCTCGTCGATGCCTCAGATTCCATGAGCTACATCATGCAGCCAGAGGCGCAGGATAAGAGCTGGTTCATGGAACTTCGCTATTCCCCCTCCGGTTACGTCACGGACACGGACAAGATCGACGCCAAGGAACTCCTTGATTCCATGCGCCAGACATCGATCGAGACCAACAAGGCGCGTCGCGAAGCCCATCTTTCCGGCCTGACGCTGCTCGGCTGGCAGCTCGAGCCGCATTATGACCAGCAGTTGCATCGCCTGGAATGGGCCTACAAATTCCGCGACGATGACGGCTCACTCATCACTAACCTGAACACACGCATTCTGACGCGCGGTGGCTTCTATCGCGTCATGCTGGTGAGCGACGTTGAAACATTCCTGAGCGATCGCACCGACTTCAACACGGCCCTGCAGGGGCTTCAGCCCACCACGGGCAATCGCTACAGCGACTACAAAGCTGGTGACAAGATTGCCGAATACGGTCTGATGGGGCTGATCGGCGGCGGCGCCGCTGCCGTAGCCATCAAGACGGGCCTGGTGGGAGCGGCTCTCGCCTTCGTCGCCAAGATTTTTGGGGCGCTTGGTGCAAAGGGTCTCTTTGCAGCCATTTTCGGCTTCTTCGCTGTGCTCTGGACGAGCGTCAAGAAGCTCTTCGCACGCAAGAAACAGGACTGACCGTGCAGTATCTCACCGCCCCGATTGCTTTCTTCACCCGATTGCTTTCTTCATCTGTGCCGCCCTGGGATTCTGGGCGGTACTGCAACTCGTGCCCGCCAGAAGCCGTCCTCCGGCGCGTTTTTCAGTCAAAAGCGAAGAGAGCAATCCGGAACAACCCTGGGACGGAGGCAGTTCCCCCCCATCGGTTCGGCGACCACCCGGACGCGCACTGAAACCGGCACGGTTCGCACAGACGTCAGTCCGAGACCGGCATCGCAATCTGCGGTGCCGTAGAGTATACTTTTTTTCAGAAGTTTTGGCTGGGGGACCTGGATTCGAACCAGGGCTGACCGGGTCAGAGCCGGTAGTTCTACCGCTAAACTATCCCCCAGCATCTTTGCAGAAGCTGATTGCCTTGCGGTGGCGGTGAGATAGCACCCACCCGGATGGGCCGCAACCCCCTTATTCGCTTTTTTTTTCATAAATTGGACATGAGCAGCGCATAAAATGCTTGCTGCGCCACCGTGGCACTATCACATTGTTTTTGACGTAAGATTTCATGCCGCGATCAGGACAAGGGGAGGACGATCATGGGCTATAGCCGTAGCGAGACGCTGTCATCCCACACGCCTGAAGGCGCACCGTTCAGACATTTCGCTGCGCTGGACCTGGGCACCAATAATTGCAGGCTGATGATCGCGCGGCGCACTGCCAGTGGCGTGCAGATTCTCGACCGACAGAACCGCATGGTCTGCCTTGGAGAGGGCCTCATCGAGACGGGCGAACTGAGCGCACGGGCGATGGACCGGGCGGTGCGCACGCTCGATAGTTTCGCCGCGCGTATGAACGGCCTCCCCTCTCTGCAGATTCGGGCTGTCGCCACCGAGGCCTGCCGAAGGGCGCTCAACCGCGAGAGTTTCCTGTCGCGTGTCCGTTCCGAAACGGGTCTTTCACTCGAAATCATCTCTCCCAGAGAAGAGGTGGAACTCGCTGTCGAAGGGTGCCGTACGCTGCTGCATCGCGCACAGAAACCGGGCGAGCGCGCTATTGTCTTCGATATTGGCGGCGGGTCGACCGAAATCGCCTGGCTGCGCTTGAACCCTGAAACACGCGGGCATGAACTGGTCAGCCTTGTCAGCCTGCCCTACGGCGTCGTGACGCTCTCTGAGCAATTCGGTCGCCAGCGTCAGGCAGACTCATCCTCCGACAAGGACGATCTGTACGAGACCATGGTGGAGACTGTGCGCAAGCCGCTGCTCGCCTTTGAGGAGGTTCACCAGATCGGCAGGGAGATGCAACGCGGAGCTGTGCAGATGCTCGGCACCAGCGGAACAGTCACCACTCTGGCGAGCATTGCGCAGAACCTTGCGCGTTACAGCCGACACGCAGTCGATGGTTTTTCGCTGTCGGCGCAGGCGGCTCACGACGCTATCGCGCTCGTTCGTGGCGCATCCTCAGGGGCGCAACAACCTCCTTCATCCTTGCCGCCCGACAGGCAGCATTTCATGTTGCCGGGCTGCGCCATTTTCGAGGCGATCCACAGTTTCTGGCCGTCGCAGCAGATCATCGTCGCCGATCGCGGCCTGCGAGACGGCATGGTGGCGCGCATGGCAGCCCAGGCGCGCAACAGCCGCGTCATCTCGCATGGCCATTCCCGCCATGGCGTCAACCGCCGAAGCAGCGCGGATTATCGTGGCCATGTGGCACCGTCTTCCTTTATGTGACGCCCATGAGCAAAAACAGTGACAAGCGCGGCGGCAAGAGCGGCAAATCTTCCGAGAAGAGAGTTCCCGGAAAAGCCCTCAAGAGTTCGACCGCACCAGGCCAATCAGACAGCACGCTCGACGGAAGCTCTGTTCAGAACGCGCGCAACAAGACCGTCATGCTGCGCACGGCGCGGGGACGTTCGACCGCGCAGCAGCGCTGGCTGAACCGCCAGTTGAATGACCCTTATGTTGCAGCAGCCCGCAAGCAGGGCTGGCGCTCTCGGGCCGCGTTCAAGCTGATCGAGATTGACGACCGACTGAACCTGATCAAGCCGGGCATGAAGATTATCGATCTCGGCGCGGCGCCGGGCGGCTGGACACAGGTTGCGGTCAAACGCGGCGCAAGCGCCGTGGTCGGGGTTGATCTGCTGCCGGTCGATCCGGTGAGTGATGCCACGATCATCGAGGGAGATTTCACCGATCCCGACATGCCCGCACGTCTGATCGAGCTGCTGGGCGGCCCGGCCGATCTGGTCCTGTCCGATATGGCCCCCAACACTACCGGCCATGCACCGACCGACCATCTGCGTATCATGGGGCTTGCGGAAGGCGCACTCGACTTCGCCATGCAGGTGCTGGCAGTCGGTGGCGGGTTTGTTGCCAAGGTGTTCCAAGGCGGGTCGGAGCGTCAGATGCTCGAACCCATGAAGCTCGCCTTTTCGAATGTCCGACATCTGAAGCCGCCGGCATCGCGCAAGGAATCGAGCGAGCTTTATGTCGTAGCGACCGGGTTCAGACCCGATCGCCTCAATCAGGACTAATTATTCAGTAACATCCCACAGCCAGGCGGCTCCGCGCACGCCTGAGCTGTCGCCATGCTTATTGCGCACGATCGGCGTTGTGCAGGTCGGCGTAATGACATGGCGCGCCAGAAGCGGCGGCACACGCTCGTAGATGCTGTCGAGATTGGACACGCCACCGCCCAGCACGATGATGTCGGGATCGAGGAAATTGATCGCGAGCGCGCAGGCGCGTGAGAAGCGATCCATATAGCGGTCAAGCGCGCCGATAGCGGCGATATCGCCACTGGCCGCAGCCTCTTCGATACCCGCCGTGTTGTGGTGACCGATCCCCTTCCAGTCCTTGGCCAGTTCGGGGCCGCAGAGATAGCGCTCGAGACACCCCTCATTGCCGCAGAAACATTTCGGCAGCGGGAATTCCTCAAGGCGCGTCCAGGGAAGCGGCGTATGCCCCCATTCACCGGCGATGCTGTGACGGCCACCGATGACTTTTCCGTCGACAACGATACCAGCGCCCATGCCGGTGCCGATGATGATACCGAAAACGGTGCGATTGCCCTCGCCTGCACCATCTGCCGCCTCGGAAAGGGCGAAGCAGTTGGCGTCGTTCTCGACGCGCACGGAGCGACCGAGCGCACGGTCAAGGTCGATGCCGAAGGGCTGGTTGTTCAGCCACGTCGCGTTGGCATTCTTGATAAGGCCGGTCTCGGGCGAAATCGAGCCGGGGATGCCGATTCCAAGAGTCGAGCTAAGCTGGCCGGGCTTCGCAAGATGCGATGCAACACTGCCGAGGCGCTGGTCAACGCTCGCCACAAGATCGCGCACAGCGATCACGGCCTCCTCGTAAATTCCCGGGTTCGGGACACGCTCGCGCAGTTGCAGATCGCCAGCGCGATCAAGAACTGCGATTTCGATTTTCGTCCCACCGAAATCGATGCCGAGGCGATAATCAGCCATCTCATGCCTTACTGAATGTTGCTTCTGAAAACTGCGGCGCATGTTGCGGACGAATGCGGTCCGAGTAAAGATGTAATGGCAAAACAACGCCCGATCTTGAAACATGCCCTCGGCTGCGCGCATAATCTTCCCAATGACACTGCCGGCTTCCGAAACCCTCCTTGACGTGCGCGGGCTTGCCTGCCCCTTACCCGTGCTCCGCGCGCATCGCAGCCTTCGCGCCATGCAGGGCGGTGAACGACTGCGAGTTCTCGCAACAGACCGGGCAAGTGTTGCCGATTTTCAGGCATTCTGCCGCGAGACGGGACATGCATTAGTTGCATTCTCGGAAGACGGCGAAACGCTTTCTTTCGTGATCCGTCGCAAATTGGACACAGCTGTGTCATCTCCTGTTACGGAATAATCATAGTCATTACTTCCTTGGGCTTGGAGAATGGAGTGCGACACGCTATCCCTCCTCCCATCGAGCCGTTTTCCTTGACGGCGATTTTCCGAAACAGCGGAGCGGGACGGCATTTACGGCATGGACGCACAGCTTTCACAGCTCTCTTTCGAGGAGGCCCTGTCTGAACTCGACAGGATCGTACGCGGCCTCGAAAGCGGTCAGATGAAACTCGAGGACGCCATAAGCGCCTATGAGCGCGGTGCCGCCCTGCGCCGCCATTGCGAAACAAAACTCTCGGAAGCGGAAATGCGTGTTCGTGCCATCACACAACGTGACGGCACCACGACGACCGCACCCCTTTCCGAGTTTGACGAGAATTCTGGCGGAAAAGCCCAATGACCACCTCATCACCCACCCTAGTCGCGTCCCCCGAGGCGCTGGCCACCTCGCTGGGTACTGCAGCCCGCGCCATTGAGGGGACGATTGATCGTCTGCTTCCCATGGTCGATGGTGACGAATCGATGCTGCTCGAAGCCATGCGCTACGCCGCCCTTGGCGGTGGCAAGCGTCTGCGCGGTTATCTCGTAACCGAGGTCGCGGCGATCTTCGGCGCAGAGCTCGAGGGCGCGTTGCGCGTGGCAGCATCGGTCGAGATGCTGCACGCCTACAGCCTCGTTCATGACGATCTTCCGGCCATGGATGATGATGATCTGCGTCGCGGCCAGCCCTCGACGCACAAGCAGTTTGATGAGGCGATTGCCATTCTTGCGGGCGATGCCTTGCAGACGTCGGCTTTCGAGATCCTGGCTGACGAGGCGACTCATTCCGACCCGGCCGTGCGCATAGCGCTGGTTGCTGCCCTTGCGCAGGCTTCTGGCGCTGCCGGCATGGTCGGTGGGCAGGTTGTCGATATTCGTGGTGAGGGCAAGTCCCTCCCCCTCGATCAGGTGCGTCGTCTTCACGCCATGAAGACCGGTGCCCTCATCCGCTACGCTGCCGAAGCCGGTGCCATTCTGGGCGGCGCTGACCGCGTACAGCGCGATGCGATCATCGCCTATGGGCGCGATATTGGCACAGCCTTCCAGGTTGCCGATGACGTGCTCGACACGACGGCAAGCGCCGAAGAACTCGGCAAGACCGCCGGCAAGGACGAAGCCTCCGGCAAATCCACCTATGTCTCCCTGCTTGGAATTGACGGCGCACGCGCCGAGGCCGCGCGCCTTTCCGGGCAGGCCACACAGGCCCTGACCTCTTTCGGGACCGAAGCAGCCGCGCTCAGAGCCCTGGCACAATACATCGTCGAGCGCAGGAATTGAGAGAATGAGCGATACCACCAAGCCGAACCCCAACGCCTCTATCCCGACGATGGGCCGTTTTCCGCATCTCGATCGCGTGGTTGTTCCCGCCGATCTGAGGAACTTCTCGACCGAGCAGCTCAAGCAGCTCGCAGAGGAACTGCGCTCTGAAACGGTTGATGCCGTCTCGACCACAGGCGGGCATCTCGGGGCTTCCCTGGGCGTTGTCGAGCTGACGGTCGCCATGCATGCCGTGTTCAACACGCCTGATGATCGTATCATCTGGGATGTTGGTCATCAGGCTTATCCGCACAAGATCCTGACCGGACGTCGCGACCGCATCCGTACGCTGCGCCAACCCCATGGTCTGTCCGGCTTCACCCGCCGTTCGGAAAGCGAGTACGACCCGTTCGGCGCCGCGCATTCCTCGACGTCGATCTCGGCTGGCCTGGGCATGGCGGTCGCGCATCACCTGCGCGCCACCGAAGATCCCTCCTATCACGAGCGCAACGTCATTGCGGTCATCGGCGACGGGTCGATCTCGGCTGGCATGGCCTATGAAGCCATGAACAACGCAGCCGTGGCTGGTGCAGGCGCCAAGCGTCTGATCGTCATCCTCAACGACAACGAGATGTCGATCGCACCGCCAGTCGGCTCAATGTCAAACTACCTGTCGCGTCTCATGACGTCACGCAAGTTCCTGAGCCTTCGCGATCTGGCTGGCAAGCTGGCCAAGCGCCTGCCGGCTGGCCTCGAACGCACCGCCAAGCGCGCAGACGAGCTGACCCGCGGACTGATTACAGGCGGCACGCTGTTTGAAGAGCTCGGGTTCTATTATGTCGGCCCCGTCGATGGTCACGACATGAACCAGCTCGTGCCGATCCTGCGCAATCTGCGCGACGCAGATGAAGGCCCGGTCCTGCTGCACGTCATCACCGAAAAGGGTCGTGGCTACACGCCTGCTGAATCGGCCGGTGACAAGTATCATGCCGTCAGCAAGTTCAACGTCGTCACGGGCGAACAGAAGAAGGCGCCTGCTGGCCCGCCGAGCTACACCTCGGTCATGGCACGCGAATTGCTGCGTCATGCCGAAAAGGACGAGCGCATCACTGCCATCACGGCAGCGATGCCGTCCGGCACCGGTCTCGACAAATTCGCAACCAGACATCCTGACCGCTTCTTCGATGTGGGTATTGCCGAACAGCACGCCGTGACGTTCGCTGCGGGCATGGCCTCCGAAGGCCTGCGTCCGTTCTGCGCCATCTACTCGACCTTCCTGCAGCGCGCCTATGACCAGGTTGTGCATGACGTCGATCTGCAGAACCTGCCGGTGCGTTTCGCCATTGACCGCGCCGGTCTGGTTGGTGCGGATGGGGCGACCCATGCCGGTTCGTTCGACCTGAACTATCTTTGCTGCCTGCCCAACATGGTCGTGATGGCACCGAGCGATGAGGTCGAACTCACCCATATGACGGCAACGGCCTGCGTCTATGATGCCGGTCCGATCGCTTTCCGTTACCCGCGCGGCAGCGGCACGGGTCTTGAACTGCCGGAAGCTGGCGAGATTCTTGAAATCGGTCGCGGCCGCATTGTGCGGGAAGCCGTGCGCCAGCCGGGTACGAAATCGGGCGTCGCAATCCTGTCTCTGGGCACGCGTCTGACCGAATCCCTCAAGGCTGCCGATCACCTCGGCGCACAGGGTATCGCCGTGACCGTGGCCGATGCCCGCTTCGCCAAGCCAATCGACACGGCTCTGGTCGAGCGTCTGGCTCGCGAGCATGAAGTACTGATCACCATCGAAGAAGGTGCCGCCGGTGGCTTCAGCAGCCTGGTCGTGCGCCATCTGGCAGAAACGGCCCTGCTCGATCAGGTCAAGTTCCGCCCAATGGCTCTGCCCGACACCTATATCGACCACAACCTGCCCGACGTGCAGTACGATGAAGCCGGGCTCAATGCCCCGCAGATCGTCACGGTCGCCCAGGCGGCTCTGGGTGCGCAGAACGCTCAGCAGACGGCCTGATGGCAAAGAAGCGGGCTGACGTCCTTCTGGTTGAACGCGGGCTTGTCGAAAGTCGAGCCCGCGCGCAGGCGCTGATCATGGCGGGCCTTGCGTTCACCAAGGATCGTCGCATTGCCAAGGCGGGCGACATGCTCGCCGAAGATGCCCCGCTCGACCTGCGCGGGCAGGACCATCCCTGGGTGTCTCGTGGCGGGCTCAAGCTCGACCACGCTCTCGCCCATTTCGCCCTTGACCCAACAGGCGCCACGGCGATCGATGTCGGGGCCTCGACGGGTGGCTTCACCGATGTTCTGCTGACCAAGGGCGCGACCAAGGTGTTCGCCGTGGACGTCGGGCACGGGCAGATCGCCTGGAAGCTTCGCTCCGATGAGCGGGTCGTGGTGATGGAAAAAACCAACGCCCGCACGCTCGACGCGACAATGATCCCTGATGCGATTTCTGTTGTCGTCTGCGATGCCAGCTTCATCGGTCTGCGCACTGTTCTGCCTCCGGCACTGGCGCTCTGCCAGCCGGGCGGCTGGGCCGTCGCCCTCATCAAGCCGCAATTCGAGGCAGGTCGTGCCGAGATTGGCGCCAAGGGTGTCGTGCGTGATCCGGCAGTGCATGAGCGCGTCTGCGCAGACATACGCGGCTGGTGGGAAGGGCTTGAGGGTTGGGAAGTGCTCGGTATCGAGCCGAGCCCCATCACCGGTCCGGAAGGCAACCGTGAATTTCTGATTGCGGCAAAACGGGTTGCCTGAAGCGGGATAACCCCGAGCGAAAATACCTTCGGGCCTGTAGTTAACGTGCGTCGTCAGCGAGACGCCGACGGGCCTGGCCTATCCTGCGCCGCACTCCGGTCGATCAGACCGGACATGGCCGGGTGCTTCTCAAAAGCCGCGCATGGTTTTCCTTGCGTTTGAGGGGCTCTTCCATGATAGAGCAGCCCCATGTCCGACATTTCGACCCCTCTCGACCTGAATGAGCAGGAGCGCGCGCGCATCCTGGCCAAATCTGCTCTTTTCGCACCCCCGCCTGCGGTTCTGCCGGATGGACGTCGCGACCTCGTGGGCCTGTCACGCGAAGAGCTGATTGCTGAGATGGCTGCGTTCGGCGAGAAGCCGTTTCGCGCCAAGCAGCTCTGGCACTGGATCTATCATCAGGGCGCGACCGACTTCTCGCTCATGAGCAGCATCGCCAAGCCGCTCCAGGCAAAGCTTGCCGAACATTACGTCGTCGGGCGTCCCGCCACGTCTCTCGAACAGACCTCGAATGACGATACGCGCAAATTCCTGTTCCGCTTCCGTGACGGGCAGGAAGCCGAGACGGTCTATATCCCCGATCGTCGTGAAGATCGCGGCGCCGTCTGTATTTCTTCTCAGGTCGGCTGCACCCTCTCCTGCACCTTCTGCCATACAGGCACGCAAAAGCTCGTGCGTAATCTCGGCGCTGCCGAGATTGTCTCGCAGTTCATGGCTGCGCGCGATTCCTATGGCGAATGGCCGAGCCCCAGAGGGGAAACCCCTCGCCTGCTCTCCACCATCGTGCTGATGGGCATGGGCGAGCCGCTCTATAATTACGACAATGTGGCCAAGGCGATGCGCATCGTCATGGATGGCGAGGGCATCGCCCTGTCACGCCGACGCATCACCCTCTCTACATCGGGTGTCGTGCCCATGATGGATCGCTGCGGCGAGGAACTGGCGGTCAATCTCGCCATCTCCCTGCATGCCGTCACCAACGACCTGCGCGACAAGATCGTGCCGCTGAACCGCAAATATCCGATCGAGGAACTGATGGCGGCCTGCCGTCGCTATCCGGCCGCATCGAATTCGCGACGCATCACATTTGAATACATCATGCTGCGCGGGATCAATGACAGCGAAGCCGATGCCCGTGAACTGGTGCGCCTGATCAAGGGCCTGCCTGCCAAGGTCAATCTCATCCCGTTCAATCCCTGGCCGGGTTCGGAATTCAAACCTTCTACCCGTGAGCAGTTGCAGAAATTCGCGGCCATCGTGATGGATGCCGGTTTTGCCTCGCCGATCCGCATGCCGCGCGGCCGTGATATTCTTGCTGCCTGCGGTCAGCTGAAGACAGAAAGCGAGCGTCTTCGCCGCAATGTGACTGCCGAGGCTGAATAACAGGTCAGGGCCCGCCCCCAAGACTGGTCTGATCGGCTGACGGGTGGTAAGAAAGCCGCTGAACGCGTCATCTTTACAGAGGGAAGCTCGGCCTTATGACCGCCCGGGACATTAAAAAAGTCGTTCTCGCCTACTCGGGCGGGCTGGATACTTCCGTTATCCTTCGCTGGCTCCAGAAGGAATATGGCTGCGAGGTCGTGACCTTCACCGCCGATCTCGGCCAGGGTGAAGAGCTCGAGCCCGCACGCCGAAAGGCCGAAATGTTCGGCGTGAAGGAAATCTTCGTCGAAGATCTGCGTGAGACCTTCGTGAAGGATTTCGTCTTCCCGATGTTCCGCGCCAACGCGCTTTACGAGGGCCAGTATCTGCTCGGCACCTCGATCGCGCGCCCGCTAATCGCCCAGCGCCAGATCGAAATCGCCAAGATAGTTGGTGCCGATGCCGTTGCACATGGTGCTACCGGCAAGGGGAATGACCAGGTTCGCTTCGAACTCGGCTATTATGCCCTGCAGCCGGACATCAAGGTGATCGCGCCGTGGCGTGAGTGGAACCTCACGTCGCGTACCAAGCTTCTGGCATTTGCCGAAGAAAACCAGATTCCCGTCACCAAGGACAAGCGTGGCGAAGCGCCGTTCTCTGTCGATGCCAATCTTCTGCACTCGTCTTCCGAAGGCAAGATTCTCGAAGACCCCGCGATCGCGCCTGACGAGATCGTCTTCCAGCGCACGATCTCGCCCGAAAACGCGCCCGATGTCGCCACCGAAATCGCCATCGATTTCCATGAGGGCGATCCGGTCGCGCTCAACGGCGTCACGCTTTCCCCTGCCGAACTGCTGACGCGCCTCAACAAGCTCGGTCATGATAACGGTATCGGCCGTCTCGACCTGGTCGAGAACCGCTTCGTCGGCATGAAGTCACGCGGCATCTACGAGACGCCAGGCGGCACCATTCTGCTGACCGCACATCGCAGCATCGAATCCATCACGCTCGACCGCGAGGCCATGCACCTCAAGGACAGCCTGATGCCGCGCTATGCCGAGATCATCTATAACGGCTTCTGGTTCTCGCCCGAGCGTTACATGCTTCAGGCGCTGATCGATGCCAGCCAGAAATCGGTTACCGGCCGCGTCCGCCTCAAGCTCTACAAGGGCAATGTGATCTGCGTGGGTCGTGAAAGCCCGAACAGCCTGTATGATACCCGCGTCGTCACGTTCGAGGATGACGAGGGCGCCTATAATCAGGTCGACGCCCAAGGCTTCATCAAGCTCAATGCCCTGCGCCTGCGTCTTGGGGGCCAGATCGGCCGCACCGGCGGCAAGCCCTGATCGCAAGACGGCGATCAACTGCCCCCGCTGACCCTCTCCGCACTGCGCGAGGTCGGGCAGCGGGGGCTTCGCAAGTTTCAAGAGGTCCAGACATGCGTATGTCCCGCTCCATCAAGACCCTCGTTGCCGGGGCGTCTTTCGTCGCTCTGACTGCCTGTGGCGGCCCGAAAGAAGAGCCGGAGCTGACACCCGAGCAGTTCATGGCCAAGGTTCGTGCGGAACCCGGGGTCAAGACCCTGCCTGACGGACTGGCCTACAAGGTTCTGAAATCCGGGCCGAAGGACGGCGAACAGCCATCCAAGGGCCGTATGATGATGCTGATCTATGAAGGGCGTCTGCCCGATGGCGGCATTTTCGACAGTTCCGAGCAGCATGGCAACGGCGCCTATATGCAGATGGCGCTCGACGGTCTCGTGCAGGGCTGGATGGAAGCCCTGCCGATGATGCATGTGGGTGACACCTGGATGCTCTATGTCCCGCCCGCACTGGGCTATGGCAAGCGCTCCATGGGCATCATTCCGCCCAACAGCCCGCTGGTCTTCAAGATCCAGCTTCTGGGTCTGGGTGGGCAGGAGCAGTAAGACGCTCTCCATGCGTGCCCCCCTCGCTCTGGCGCTTATTGCCACGCTCGCTCTGGCGGGTTGTGGCAAGAAGAGCGCGGGGCAGAAGCTCTATGGCCCGAATTGCGGCATCTGCCATCACGGCGGCTCCGGCCTGCCCGGCGAGGTGCCGCCTCTGGCCGGACGCCTTGATATAATCGCGAAAACGCCTGAGGGCCGGGACTATCTGGCACGTGTCATGCTCAACGGGCTCGATGGCCCGATAACAGCCAATGGCGGCCATTATAACTTCTCGATGCCCAGTTTCCGTCGCCTGACTGACGAACAGCTGAGTCTGATCCTGAACTGGCTCATTTCCCGAGGCACCACGACACCTGCACCGGTCATCACCCCCGACATATTTGCGGCTGCCCGCAAGGAAGAAATCGGCTCGAACCGCGTGCATGATCTGCGCGAGCATCTGTCCACACAGGGCAAGATCCCCTGATATCTGCCTTCGACGAGCGGAACAGCGCCTAGTCGGGTGGCGCCCAATGAGCGTCGCAACGGGCCTCGTATAGATCGTCGTCGCCGGTTTCAAGCACATGGCCTGTCTGGCGCTTCTTTGCCGTCCATCGCGCAGGTGCTTCGCAGACATGACACCGTGCGGTGAGCGGCACGTAACGGTCTGCCAGAACACGAAGCCGGGCCATGACATCGAAATCATGCTGCATGAAATCCGTATCAAGCCCGGCCACGCTAATATCGATTCCTGCCTCCAGGCTTTTCGCAATATCGGCTACCACATCGCCCGTATAATGCGGCGCAATCATGAAATGCCCCTCATCGAGCAGAATATGCCTGAAGCGCGCAAAATCGCTGGGCCAACATGAGATTGAACGCGCAGGGCGGCGCAACCCGACACGGCTGTGAATGCTTGCCCCCGAGCGCGTGTCGAAGGCGGGTGCAAGACAGAGAGTGCCCTCCTGATCGGGGTGGTCCTGGAGTAGATGCGCCGATTTGCCGGCAAACATCGGACCCGCATAGACAGTCAGAATTCCCCTCGGCACCATGCTCTCCCCGTTCAGACACGCCGTTATGCAAAACGACGCCGCGCAGCCCTTACAGGCATTTGCGCTGGCTCGGCAATCTTTCCCCTTGACCGTTTGTCAGACGCATTCGACAACATCGGCCATGCAACGTGTATTTTCCGGCATTCAGCCGACCGGCGTCCCCCAGCTTGGCAATTATCTTGGCGCGATCCGCAACTGGGTGCGGTTGCAGGAAGATCATGACTGCGTGTTCTGCCTGGTCGACATGCACGCCCTCACCGTCTTTCGTGAGCCCGAGCAATTGCGACGCGACAATCTGGCCCAGGCCGCCTGTCTGATCGCCTCTGGTATCGATCCCGAAAAACATGTGCTCTACAACCAGTCTGCCGTAAGCGCCCATGCGCGCCTCGGCTGGATTTTCAATTGCGTCGTGCGCCTCGGCTGGCTCAACCGCATGACGCAGTTCAAGGAAAAGGCAGGCAAGGATCGCGAACAGCATTCCGCCGGGCTTTTCGTGTATCCCGCTCTGATGGCTGCCGATATTCACGCGTTTCATGCCACCCGCGTACCAGTGGGCGAAGACCAGAAGCAGCATCTCGAAATCGCCAATGATATCGGTGCCAAGTTCAACCATGATTACGGGGTCGATTTCTTCCCCATGATCGAACCCCTGATCCCGCCTTCGGCAGCCCGCGTCATGAGCCTGCGCGATGGCACCAAGAAGATGTCGAAATCCGACCCTTCCGCCCAGTCACGCATCGAACTGACCGACACAGCGGATGATATCGCCCTCAAGATACGCAAGGCGAAATCGGACACCGAGGCCCTGCCCTCCGAGGCCGCCGGGCTGGAAGGCCGCCCAGAAGCGCGTAATCTGGTGACGATCTACGCCGCCATGGCCAATCAGAACGTCGATGACGTGCTGGCACGTTTCGGCGGTCAGGGCTTTGGTCCCTTCAAGGCCGCTCTTGCCGAAGTGCTGGTCGAAACGCTGTCGCCGGTTGCCAATGAAACACGCCGCCTGCTTGAGGACCGCCCGCATCTGGAGAGCGTTCTGAGACAGGGGGCAGCACGCGCCAATGCCCTGGCCGAGCCGATTGTGAGCGAAGCGGAACGGCTGGTTGGCTATCTGCGCTGACACTGGAACCAGAGCGAGACAGGATACCCGACATGCAGCAGGCCTTTCACCGTCTTTCCATTCGTACACGGGGCAAGGGCCTGACCATGATCACCGGGCCGGTGCTCGACTGGGTCGCCTCAACCGGTATTGAAGACGGGCTCCTGACGCTCTGGTGTCGCCACACCTCGGCATCGCTCATCGTTCAGGAGAATGCCGATCCGACCGTCCAGCATGATATCGCCAGCTATTTCGACGACCTCGTTCCGGAAGCACGCGCCTATCGTCATGATTATGAAGGGGCGGATGACATGCCCGCCCATATCCGTTCGGTTCTGACCAATGTGCAGCTTACCATTCCTGTGATGGGCGGTGAGCCCGTCCTGGGCACATGGCAGGGCGTCTATCTTTTCGAGCATCGCCGTGCGCCGCATAGCCGCGAGATCGTGCTGCACCTGCTTGGCAACTGACATCGTGACCCGCGCGGGTGCTGCTCTTGGCGTCGCTATCGGGCTGTGGCTGGGTATCCCTGTTGCTGCACATGCTGAAACCGGTCTGGATGTCGCGCAATTCGGGGCGCGCTGCGATGACGCAACCGATGACACGAAAAGCTTTCAGGCCGCGATAGACGCCGCTACGACAAGGAATGTGCCGCTTTCCCTGTCCGGCACCTGTCGGGTGAGGACACTGAGAGCGCCTGCGACCGCGAAAACCTTCATACTGGAAGGCAATAACGGCACGCTGCGCTTTCTCGACGGGGGATTGGTGCTCAGTGCCCCGAAGCCTGGCACGGCGGTGATCCCCTATATCATTCGCAATCTGCGGTTGCGCTCGGTCAACGCCTACACGGATACAGCCATCAGCGTCACCGGCGCTTTCAAGGGAGTGGTCGAGAACGTCAATATCGATCGCTTCCGGAACGGCGTCGAGCTTATTGCGACTTCGGATAACGTCATCAGGGGGTCGTTCTTCGACTCCTTTGGCGATTCCAATGCAGTCGTGATCAGTGGCACCATGGCAGCCAACAACACCGTCTCGGCTTATGCCTCGAATAATACCGTGTCCGATGTGACGGATATCCACGGCACAGGAATCTTCATCGGGCCAGGCGTGCAAGGCACGAAAATCCGCAACCTGCGCGTGCTGGAGGCCTGGTACGGCATGTACGCTGTCGACGGCAAGGACGACGAAGATCTCAGCGTCTCCGATTCCTATCTCGAGGGGAAACGTGCCGGTATTTTTGCTGATGGGGTGGACCTGACCCGCGTGGTCAATTGCAGCGCCGACCTCCCCTCAAGCGGGGCCGACCCCGGCTGGGCCGGCTTTCATCTGGACCGCATGTATGGCGGTATCCTGGCCAATTCCTCTGTCTGGGGAGCCGCAGCTGCCCGGTCTCCGGTCATTGTTGCCGGAGGCAATATCAATGTGATCGGCAATCAGGTCACCGGCATAGCCAATGGCCCCTGCATGAGACTGATACCCTTTCCTAAGCCCGATGATTCACCTCTTCTGGTGTCGAACAACACTTGCTGGGCGTCCGGTGGCTATGAGGTGGTCGGGCACGGGCCCATAGCGGGCAGTAACAATCTCTGGTCACGACCCGGTGACCATCACCTCATGATACGCAACTTCCCCGCGCCCTGAGCGTGCCAAAACCGGGCACGCCCAGAGAAGGCTGTCACCAGTTTCTGAGCCAGAAACTTGCAGGGCAGTTATCCTGCATCTGAGGGGAGTCCAGATAACTTCCGGCGCTCGGGAATTGCCCCATCCGCTTCGGATCGAGCGTGAACCAGAGCTGTGTCAGCACCACGCGTTTGGCCTGATCCGTCTCGCAACGGAGCTGAAGCGCTCTTGGCTGGGTTGCGCCTGTCGCCGTGCGGAAAAACGCCAGCACCTCGTCATGTCCCACCACAGTACCGGCGCGGGCCGCCAGAAATTCCATCATGGGTGAGTGGGCGAAACGGCTCTGGAGCCCGCTCGCCTTTGCGAAGAAGGCACCTGGATCATAGCCGAAACAGGCCCCGTGCTTGACCCATTCATGGGTCAGCAGCGACGGGTTGGTATGCGGCATGATCTCGCCAAGCGTTTGCAGCATGGCGTTGTCGAGCACAGGTGGCGGCGCGTCAGGACCAAACAGGCCACAGCCTTCACGCCACCAACGCTCGACCGGCACGTTCTGCGCTTCGAGCGAATGGGGCTCGGAGGCCCATAGCCCGTGCAGACCGACAAGCGACTGGCGCGGCTGATCGGCGGTGCAGCCACTTCCGGCACTGCAGAACCCGGGCTGCCAGGTGAGCGCCAGCGTATTGTGATCGAAATCGCCATGCGCAAGCGGAACAAGCGCGGAGGGATGCGGCTCTGACCCGACACACCCTGCGAGAAACAGCACCGAGACGGCGACAAGCTTGCGTATCATGAACGCGCTCCCAAAAGCCGTGCGTGGTGAGCGACATGATCGCTGATCACACTCTGAATGAACCAGTAGGAATGATCATAACCCTCATGATAGCGCAGCGTCAGCGGCTGCCCCGCCTCCGCTGCGGCATTCTCGATGAGATCGGGACGCAGCTCCTGCGCCAGAAACTGGTCAGCAGTCCCTTGATCAATGAGGATCTCGTTCGGATGGCGCCTACCAGACGCGATCAGCGAAACAGCATCCCAGGCAGCCCAGCTTTCCCGGTCTTCACCGAGATAGGCCTTAAACGCTCTCGTGCCCCACGGTACCACTGAAGGATGCACGATAGGCGCAAGGGCGCTGACGGATTGCCAGAGGGAGGGGTTGCGCAGCCCATGAACGAGCGCCCCATGACCGCCCATCGAATGCCCCATGATACCGAAAGCCGATCCTTGCTGCCCGAAACGGGTGCGGATCAGCTCCGGCAACTCGTCCGCCACATAGCTGCCCATGCGATAATGCGACGCCCAGGGCTGCCGGGTCGCATCGAGATAGAAACCGGCCGCCGTGCCAAGGTCGTAGGTGTCATTTTCTCCCTCGACACCGGCACCGCGTGGCGAGGTGTCGGGTGCGACCAGCGTGAGGCCGCAAGCTGCTGCCTCGGCAATGATCGTGGATTTCTGCAGGAACGTCTCATGCGTGCAGGTCAGCCCTGCCAGCAGAAAAAGCACCGGCGTCCTGTCGCCGCGCAATGCCTCTGCAGGCTGGAACACCATGAGCTTCGCATCGAGGCCGAGACTGGTCGATTTATGCGCGACCGTGCTGACAGCCCCACCATGACATAGCTGCTTCGAGAGTATCTCGACGCTCATGCGTCGAATTCCACAACCGAGCGGATCGATTTGCCCTGACTCATCAGGTCGAAACCATGATTGATCTCCGACAGCTTGAGATGCTGCGTGATCAGGGAGTCGATATTGATCCGCCCTTCCATATACATATCGACGATCTTGGGCACATCGGTGCGTCCTCGCGCGCCGCCGAAAGCCGAACCGATCCAGCGACGCCCGGTGACAAGCTGGAAAGGACGCGTGCTGATTTCCTGCCCTGCTCCGGCCACACCGATCACGCAGGAAACACCCCAGCCGCGATGCGCGCATTCAAGCGCCTGACGCATGAGCTTGACGTTACCAACGCATTCGAACGTGTAGTCAGCGCCCCCACCCGTCAGTTCGACCAGATGCCCGACCACATCGCCATCGGGACCAAGATCAGCAGGATTGACGAAATCGGTCATGCCAAACTGACGGGCAATTTCGGCACGCTCCGGGTTGAGGTCGACGCCAACGATCTGGCGCGCGCCAACCATCTTCGCCCCCTGGATGACATTGAGACCGATGCCACCGAGACCGAACACGACAACCGTGGAATTGGCCTCGACCCTGGCCGTGAACAGCACTGCACCGATACCCGTGGTCACGCCGCAGCCGATGTAGCAGATCTTGTCGAGAGGCGCGTCGCTACGCACCTTCGCCAGAGCAATTTCGGGCAGCACGGTGAAGTTTGCGAAGGTCGAGCAGCCCATATAGTGGTGCACAGGCTTGCCGCGATAGGAAAAGCGCGTGGTGCCATCGGGCATGAGCCCCTTGCCCTGCGTTGCCCGGATGGAGGTGCAGAGATTGGTCTTGCGCGACAGGCACGACGGGCAGGAACGGCATTCGGGAGTGTAAAGAGGAATGACATGGTCACCCGGCCTGAGCGAGGTGACACCGGCACCGACCTCACGCACGATACCCGCCCCTTCATGCCCGAGGATCGCCGGAAACAGGCCTTCCGGGTCGGCGCCTGACATAGTGAACTTGTCGGTATGGCAGAGCCCTGTCGCTTTGATCTCGACCAGAACCTCGCCTGCGCGCGGCCCTTCCAGCTGAACGGTATCGATTTCAAGCGGGCGACCGGCCTCAAGAGCCAGAGCGGCAATCACATCCATTGACGGAAACTCCAGTGAAAGAAGATGATTCACGATACGTCACAAAACAGCGACAGTTTTAACGAGTTTTATGCACAGCGTCTTGGATAAGATGCCCCCTATTTCCAACATGTAGACTGAGGACCGACAAACCTTGATCGTCGACAAGACTTACGGCCTGTGGATTCTCCTTCGCGAGACTGCCCTGCCCCTTGGTATTCTCGCTCTGTGGGACCTCGTTGTCGTTATCCTCTATCAGGTGTTCCATCAGGAATGGATGGAACAGCCTGCCTTGCCGATCTCGCTCATGGGCTCGGCCCTCGCCCTGTTTCTGGGCGTGCGTAACAATGCCGCCTATGCACGCTGGTGGGAAGGACGCTCGCTCTGGGGCCTGATCACGAACAATTCCCGCTCTTTCGCCCGTGAGGCCGCAACGCTGCTGGGCGGTCGCCCCGACCTGGCAAAGGCCATGGCGGCTTATCCCTATCTGCTCCGCACGGCGCTCTCGAACACCGAGCAGGGCCCCGATGCAAAGCGCCTGCTTTCGCCGGAAATGTATGAGCGCATCATGGCGCGCACCAACAAGCCCAACGCGCTGCTCTATGAAATCGGCCTTTGCGTCGCAGAGGAAGTCGAGCGCAAGAAAATCGATGGCGCCGTTCATGGCACGATTGATCGCATTCTCTCCGATCTGGCCAATGCGCAAGGTGGCCTCGAGCGCATCAAGAACACCCCCCTGCCTGTGCAATACTCGGTGCTACCCCTGCTGGTCGTGCATGTTTTTTGCATCGTTCTGCCGTTTTCGGCCGTGCAGACACTTGGCTGGATAACCCCGCTCGGGTCGAGCCTTGTCGGCTTTCTGTTCCAGGCGCTCGACAAGAGCGGTCGCGATCTGCAGGAGCCTTTCGTGCCCAGCAGACATGCCCTGCCCATGCTGACCATGGCCCGCACCATCGAGATCGACCTGCTGCAGCCGATCGGTGAAGCCGTTGGCGGCCCCATTCCGCCGCAGGGCGGTGTTCAGCCCTGACGAGACCACAAGACAAGCTGTGGAATTTCTGATATAAGCTGTCGCCATGAGCACGTTCAAAACCCCTCCCAAGGGAGGCATGACAGACGCGATGGCGCGTAGCGCCGCTGCGCTGACCGCAACTCAGGCTGACTCTCATGGCGGAGATGATGATCCGTTTCAGGAAGGGGATTCCATCGTCTATGCCGCACATGGTGTGGGCCGCGTCGACCGCATCGGTGTAGACGAGATTGCCGGAACCAAGCTGGAGATCATCCAGATCTCCTTCCCCGGCAACCAGATGACCCTGCGTATTCCGCTTTCGAAGGCCCGCAAGTCCGGCCTGCGCAAGATCGTGACGCGCGATATCGTCGAAAAGGCGATGTCGATCATCAAGGGCAAGCCCCATGTCAGCAAGGGCATGTGGGCACGCCGTGCGGTCGCCTATCAGGAAAAGATCAATTCCGGCGATCTGATCCAGATTGCCGAAGTGCTGCGCGACCTGCGCCGCAACGTCGACAGCCTCGACGGCAGCTTCAGTGAGCGCAAGCTCTTCGAAGCAGCGCAGGAGCGTTTTGTCAGTGAAGTTGCCGTCCTTGAAAACAAGGACCCGACCGCTGTCCTGCAGGCTCTGACCGAGACCATGAAGGCAGCCTGATCCGTCAGGCATCCTTTTCCGTTCACCGGCGTTTCATCCTCCGATCTGATGCGACAGCCCTCTAAGGGCTGTCCTTTCCCACGGAAAAGGAGAGCGCCGCGTGACGGAGCACAAGACCAAACGGTTCGCGAACAAGAAAATCCTCATCACCGGGGCCTCTCAGGGCATCGGCGAGGATGCAGCCCTGCATTTCGCCCGTGAAGGCGCACAGGTCGCCATCAACGCGCGCAAGGCCGAAAAACTCCGCCCCCTTCTCGATCGCCTTCCCAAACCCGTCTCCGGCGAACATCTCATTGTCGCAGGTGATATGGCCGTGGAAGAAGATGTCGATCGCGTCGTGAGAGAGACGATCGAGGGCTTCGGTGGTCTCGACGTTCTCATCTGCAATGCAGGCATGCAGATCGAATGTCCGTCTGAAGATATTTCCCTCAAGGACTTCAACGCTGTCATGGCCGTGAATGTCACGGGCGTGGTGCTCTGCGCGCGTGCAGCCCTCAAATACTGGCGGGCAAACGACCAGAAGGGCAATATTCTCGTCAACAGCTCGGTCCACCAGCAGGTGCCAAAGCCGCATTATCTGGGCTACTCCGCCAGCAAGGGTGCGGTCGGCAACATCGTGCGTACCCTCGCGCTGGAATATGCCCGCTACGGTATTCGCGTGAACGCGGTCGCGCCCGGTGCCATCGTGACCCCCATCAACGATGCCTGGACCAAGGATCCGGAGAAATACGAGGCAACGGCAAAGCATATCCCGATGCGCCGCCCGGGTGAGTGCCGCGAAATCTCTGACGCAATGGCCTTTCTCGCTTCGGAAGAATCGAGTTATATTACGGGGCAGACCCTGTTTGTTGATGGCGGGCTCACGCTCTATGCCGATTTCGAGCAGAACTGGTCTTCCTGAACCGACCGAGATCCGCGCTTATGTCCACCCCGCCTACCGTCCTCGTCGTCGAGGACGATTTTCTGATCAGAACCTGTCTGATCGAATTCCTCGAAGACAGCGATGTGTCGGTGCTCGAGGCGGAGAATTGTGCGACGGCGCGCGGTTTCCTGCATAGTGACCGGGCGCTCGATCTTCTCATCATGGATATCTCCCTCCCTGATGGAAGCGGCGCCGACCTTGGCCAGGAAAGTCGGCAGATCCGCCCCGATCTGCCGATCATCTATACGACCGGCCATGGCATTAACCTTGATGGTGCCTCGCCGATCGACAGGGTCATGACAAAACCCTATCAGCTTGATGCCATTCTCAACGTCGTTCACGAGCTGGTGCCCACGAGCTGAGCCATGGGCATGCAGGAGCAGACGACGCAGGCCAGGCTGAGCGAGGCCTTTCTTTCCGGTGATCTGGAAAAATGCCTCGAAATGGCCCGGACCCTTGCGGTGGTTTCCGGTATCGGTCCGCACCCTCTGGAAACGCTGCTTCCTGTCGCAGAATCTCATGATCGCCGGGCTGAACTGCTCGCTCTGAGCGATCGTCTCGCCCAGGCTGCACCGCAGGATTGTCGCCTGCTTGAGCTTGGCGCGACACTCCTCATGCAGCTGGGCTTTCTCGATGAGGCCGAATCACGCCTCAATGACGCCCTGCAGAGACGACCCGGCCATCTTCCCGCCCTGAGCACGCTCTCCTGCGCGCTCACCCAGGCTGGCCGTTTTGCCGATGCCTGTGCCGTATTGAAGCGCATGCAGGCACTCGACCCCAGGGACCCGAGCGCTCTGTCGAATATCGCCTATATTACGGCCGCCAGTGGCGACGTTCATGAGGCGATCAATCTCTATCGTCAGGCGATCCAGATCAAGCCTGACCATCCGCAGATGCGCCTCAACTATTCCATCGCCTTGCTCAAGGCCGGGTATTTCCAGCAAGGCTGGTCCGAGCATGAATGGCGCTTTCGTCTGCCTGGCCATACCAGCCTGCCCATGGCCCAGCTCCTGCCCAACATCACCGAGAAACTCGATCTCCGCGGCAAACATGTTCTGGTGACGCAGGAGGAAGGCTACGGCGATACCTTCATGTATCTCCGGTATCTGCCCCTTCTGGCGCAGAAGGGGGCCATTATTCGTGTCTGGGGCGCTGACATCATGAGCGATCTCTGCGCACGGGTTGAGGGCGTCGATACTGTGCAAAGCGGTGGCACGACGCCCTATTATGACTATCACTGCCCCTTCATAAGCCTGCCGAGAGCCTTCGCGGCATCGCCAAATCCTTTTGGTGTCACCCCGCCCTATATCGCACCCGACGCAGTGAAGTCGGCGCATTTTGCAGCGCGCTTGCGGGACGACCATAACCTGAAGGTCGGGCTGGTCTGGTCGGGTGCACCAAGGCGCGACCAGACAGAGCCTTTCATGCTCGATCAACGCCGATCCATGACGCTCGAAACATTGCGCCCTCTGTTCGATCTGCCGAAAACGAGTTTTTACAGCCTGCAGAAGGGGGCTGCCTCCGGTCAGCTTGACGAGAGCAAAACCCCGATCATCGATCTGATGCCCGAATGCCTGACGATGGACGATACAGCGGCCCTGATCGATAATCTGGATATTGTCGTTTCGGTCGATACCTCAGCGGTTCATCTCGCAGGCGCCATGAACAAGTCTGTTCTACTGATGGACAGGGTCAATCCCTGTTGGCGCTGGATGACGGACCGCGCCGACAGCCCGTGGTATCCGTCGCTGCGCATTCTGCGTCAGACACGCGCCTGGGACTGGAGCGACGTCGTCTCTTCCGTGCGCGCCCTTCTTCACGACGAATCGGAACGAAAGAAATCATGACGTCCAGCTATCAGACTGCAAGACAGCGGCTCGACGCGCTTCTCTCCCGCCCCGGCCGGGTCATTCTCGGTCTCGTCGGCGCACCAGGCGGGGGCAAATCGACCCTCGCGGCTCGCCTTGCCGCAGATTATGCTGAGCACGCCATCGTCGTGCCGATGGACGGCTTTCATCTGGCCAATTGCGAGCTGAAGCGTCTCAACCGCGCAGGACGCAAGGGGGCTCCTGACACATTCGATGCGGCGGGCTTCACCTCGCTGCTCGACCGTATCCGTCATCAGCAATCCGATATCGTCTATGCCCCCCTCTTCGCCCGCGAGATCGAAGAGCCTATCGCAGGGGCCATACCGGTATTGCCTGATCGCAAGCTGATCATCGTTGAAGGTAATTACCTGCTCTGTGACGGCCCGTGGTCGGAAGTGCGCCGCTATCTCGATGAAAGCTGGTTTGTCGCAACCGATGAAGCGCTCCGCAATCAGTGGCTCGAAGCGCGCCATGTGCATTTCGGTCGCACGCCGGAAGAGGCCCGCCACTGGATTGCCGTCACCGATGCTCCCAATGCCCGGATCATCCTGCAGACACGAGACAAGGCAGACTGGCAGTACGTTCCGGAAACCGTAACGCTCTGACCGTTCCGCCCTCCGGGCCCTGAACGTGGAAGGAGGCCTTGTGCCCCCTCCCTGTTCTGCTCCTAGTAATCAAAGCCGTAGCTGAGGCCGACACTTGACCCCGGATCGTTTTCCGGCGTGGTAAAGCCGGTTACCTGCCCGCCCGTGCCAACGGTCGTATTGAGCTTGAGGCGCTTGGTGAGATCGACCTGCACCTGAGCCTGTGTACCCGATCCACCTGTTGCCTGTTTGGCGCCAACATAGACGCCCTTCATCACATATTTGCCAGCTTCAAGGCTCGCGCCGCCATTATTGACGCCGCTCCCGCCACCGACAGCAAGGCGATCAAGCCCGAGCAGACCGCGCACCTTGTTGAGCGGATCGAAGCTCGACCCACCCGTAATCTGGGCAACAGCCGCAGCGAGGCTCGCAAGCTGTGTCGGTGAAAGTGACGCGGTCGAGCTGCCGAAAAGCAGCATGGACAAAACCTGATCGCGCGGTAGCGACGGCTGCGACATGAAATCGATCTTCGGCGAACTGGCATAGCCCCCCACAACAAGGCTTGCGAGTGTGCCCTGCACATTGCGGTCTGCACGGAAATCGAGCGACGGATCGAGCTTGTGATCCACCCCAGATCCGTCAAAGGCCACACGCCCCTTTGTAAAGTTCAGATTCACCCCTGCGAGGTTGAAGAAGCCGCGCTTGAGATCGAAGCCGCCCGAAATATCAGGAGCTGTGCTGAGCCCGCCGATATGCAGCTTGCCGGACATTTCAGCATCCAGACCGTGACCACGCACGAAGAATTCGCCGGGCGAGAGCACCCCGATATCGAGCCCGATCACGAGCGCACCGGTGCTGCTTTCCCGTTTCTGGCCCGGTCTGATGACGGTGAGTTGTGGCACCGAAGCCGGCATGGAGCTCGGAATATTGACCACGACCGACGGCAGACGGATCGTGCCATCGACATCGAGACGCGTGGACAACTGGCCATGCGCGCGCAAATCGGTATCAATCACGGCGGTCAGCAGATCGCTCGTGATCGGCTGTGCCTTGCGGGCAACGATCCTGATGTCCAGCGGCAGGCCCGGACGCAGAAACCCGACCGAACCATTCAGCCCGATCACGCCCTTGCCCGCATGGGCCTGCACGTTCTGCAAGTTCAAACTGTCATCATTGGCGAGAATGACGCCATTGATATCGGTCAGCCTTACCCCTTGGCCGTAATGCGCGAAATTGATCGCCTCAAGCGTGATGCGTCCGGTCGCCTTTGGCGCCGTTGCCACGCCGTTCAAAGCCAGATCGATGGCCGTCTTGCCGCTCAATGCCATTCCCTGAGCGCCGATAACCGCATTGGCGACCGAGAGATCGAGCGCACCATTGACGTGCAGCCCAAGCGATCCAGTCGCAGAAAGCGGAACAGCGCCATTGGCACGCAGGGTAATCTTGCTTCCTGCATCGGCCTGCGCGGTCAGTTGTGCTGACTGCCCCGTCAGAAGCGCATTGGCCTGAAGCGAGAGCGGCGGCAGTGACTCACCTGGTCCGCTCCGTAGCTTGAATCCATGCAGATTGACCGCAACCGATCCAGTCGGTCGCGCAATCTCTCCCGTCAGATCGGCCTGAGCGGAAAGCACACCACTGGCATCGAAACCCGAGACGAATGGCCGTGCCAGCGCAGGTGTCACCTGCGCCACACGCAGATGCAGGTTGAGCCTGGGCTTGATTGTTCCTGCCAGATCGAGCGTTGCAGGGGACACACCCTGAGGAGCCACCGCGAGTTGCAGTCGATCGACGCCCTTTACCTCGCCAAAGTCCATCTTGCTCGCGCCGGACAGACGTATGGTCTCGCCCTTGACCAGAGCACTGAAGCGATTGAGCCGGACGCTTTTGCCGCTCAAATCGAGCAACAGCGCCGTGTCGATCGAGGCCGGGGCCGCCATGACATTCTGAAAAGCCCCGTTGAGCGACAGGGACAACGCATCTAGCGGTCCCTGAGCGGCAAGCTTCGCCGCACCCTTGATGTTCTGAGCGTCGATGCCGCTCAGCGCGAGCCTGAGATTGAGATCCGGCTTGTCGAGCGGATTATTGACCGTGCCTGACAGGTCGAGTGCCCCGAGACGGGCTTCCGTCGTGCTGACACCGCCCTTGACCGACAGGCTGACAACAGGGGGGACGGTCTCTGACGCCTCGCTCGTATGCACGTCCAGCACAAGTTTCCCGCCAAGGCGATGCCCCGCAAGAGCACTGAAATCGTTCAGATTTCCTGCCGTAATCGCCATGGTGCCCAGAGGCACCTTGGCAGAGGGTGGCAAGACGAGATGGGCCTTTCCGGTCAGGCTTGCCCAATCGAGCGCATTCAGAACAAGCTCGGCCGAACCATCGGCATGCCGGGCAAAGCTCGCATCGAGCGCAAGCTTGCGCCCGTCGAGCTTTCCATCGGCGCGCAGCGCCCCTTCAGGCGTCGCAGGGAGGTGCAGCAGGTTCAGATCGAGAGTGAGCGGCCCGGCAGGCACCTCACTCGCGCCGATCTCACCCTTGATCTGAGTCTTTGCCGCGAGATCCTGAAAGGGCCCCTCGGCATGAGCCGACAAGGCGAGATGACCATGCAGCTGAGGGGCTGCAGCCTTGAGATCAGGCAGAGCCAGAACGAGATCGCTTTCAAGAGATGGCGTTTTTCCCAACGAGACGGAGGCCTCGTCATGCAGATGCAAGGCCCGGCCGTCTATGGTCAAATCGCCGATGCGCACGACACGCCCATCTTCGCGTTCGGGAGATGCCGTGACATCGAGCGCAATCGTGGCATCGTCACCGATAAGGGAAACCGCCTGCTTCAGCCCGCCGGTTATCGAAAGGCGATCGCGCAGCGTGAGGCGCGTGTCTCCCTTGGGTCGATAGGTGAAATCGGCATGCGTGACGTTGTGGCCTGAAAGCGCGATCTTGCCGATGGCCGCCAGTGGCTTGAGATCGGGCAGCACGAGATCGAGCGCGCCACTTATTTCCGGCTTCAGCCGCGCTGTGGCACCGAGCTGGAACAATTCATGCGTGACGCTGAGCGTGACAGGCTGCCCTTCAGCATTTGGCTCCGCCTTGATCCGGGCTTCTACCGGGCTCGACGCCAGAAGCGCATTTGGTACACCCGGCACGCGCACCCCATCGGCGCGCAAGGTAAGCAGCAGATTATCGGCGCGGTTGCCCTTGCCCTCATCCCCCGAGAACCGGGCAGAGAGATGGGTCACCCCTGCGCCTGCAGCAGCAAGGGAGTCGAGATCAAGAGCCCCACTCCCTGAGGGGGCAAGCAGATCGCCATGGAGTTCCGCAGAAAGCGAAAACCCGTTCCAGGCGACACCTGCGAGCGGCGACATGGTGGGCGTCGAGGCCTTGAGGCCCAGATTGCCCTGATGCTGCAGCAGATCGAGCGTGCCCTGCGCGTGTGCCTTGACCTCGCCCGCCTGCATATCGAGCAGGAGATGGTTGGCACGCAGCGGACCCGACAGATCAAGCGACAGGGACAGAGGATCGAACGTTTCCATGCCTGCACACTGCGTCACGAGCCCCTGCGCACCGTCGTGAGCGGTCAGATGCAGGTTGATGGCGTCGCGTGGTGTCGCGAGGGTGACGGCGATTGTGGCGGGGCGATCGAGACGGGTGATCGTAAGACCCAGATCGGCCTTGGGCAGATGTCCCAGTGTCAGGCCATCGAGGATCGGCGCCAGATCGGCCAGAACGAGATGCCCCTGTGCCGAGGCACTGAGCGGAAACCCGACGAGGGATTTGCCCAGATCGATACGGGCAACATCCAGTTTCTTCAGGTTGATCCCGAGATGCAGACTTGACGGTGTGCTCGGCGTGGCAGGGGGCGTTGGTACAGCTGGATCGCTGACAGGCAGACGCTCAAAGCGCAGGGCCTGTGCCTGAAGCAGGGACGCCTTGACCGATTTATGCAAAAGCGCGAGCGGCGACCAGTTCAGGCGCAACTCGTCAATGGCCAGATACGGGCCCATATGATCATGAATGGTGAGCCGACGCAGATGCAGCCGATAGGGAAACGCCCCATCCAGCCCCTGCATCTGCACCATGCCCCCTGTCAGGCTTGCCGTCTCTCGTTCGATGAAACGCTGGCCGTATGGGATATTGGCGAAAACCAGAATACCAGCCAGCGCCAGCGTCACGAACGCCAGTGGTAGCCCGACAATCAGGGCCACACACCACAAGGCGACACGCTTCCAGCGCGCAAGGCGGGGTTTGGGGTCAGGCGCGGGCGTCTGCGGCAGGTCGCGTCGGGACGGATCGGTTACGGGGCGCGCGTTCATCAGAAAGTCTCCCCGAGACCGATATAGAGCTCCCATTTATCGCCATGGGGCGGCCTGTTGGCAGGAAGGGCGACATCGAGACGCACCGGCCCGATAGGGGTGTAATAACGCACACCCGCGCCATAACCGACGCGCAGCTTGCCCTGGAATGGCCGACTGCCGACACCCACCTGACCGGCATCGACGAATGCTGCGGCCCCAAAGCTTTTCAGGATACGCTGACGGAATTCCACCGATCCGGCATCGAGCGAGGTACCGCCAATGCCATATTTGCCGTTCTGCGGCCCCACGCCCTGATATCGGAAACCACGGACCGTCGCGGGGCCACCGGCGTAAAGTCTCTGATCGGGTGGTATCTGATAGGTCGACGCCCCCTGCACCGAGCCGACAAGCCCGCGCACCGCAATGACGGAGCGCCCCGGCGCACTCAACCCGATATGGTGCAGATCGAAATAGGTCGAAGCACTGGCGCTCATGATGGTGAAGAAGGCACTGCCATTTTCGAGCGATTCCGAAGGGGTGATGTTCACGGTGGCCCGCATGCCATGAGTCGCCGGATCGATCGGGTTTGACAATTCCGTGCTGTCATAAACTGCCCCAAGAGGCGCCTGCACGATCAGGTAGTCAGTCGAAACGCCGAATTGCTTGATGTTTTCCTGCTCGGCCAGAAGACTGCCATTGATGCTCCAGCGCTTGTTGAGCCGCCTGATCAGCCCGCCACGCACCAGAATGGCCGTCTGGTGATAGGAATAGAGCAGCTGCCTGATACCCTCGACGCGCAGACTCAGATTCTGGTCACGCCGCAGAAAATCCGGTTTGAGAAAATCCGCATAGACATCGTAACCAAGCCCCTGCTGGGCAGATCCACCCAGCCCGGTGACGAGCGCCGTCAGCTTAAGCTGCTCCGCCCCGCCAAGCAGATTGCGATGGGTCCAGCTTGCACCGACGCGGCCGCCAAGATCGGTCGAATAGCCGATCTGCCCGGAAACGGTGTGACGCTTGCCCTCGGCAAGCGCGAAACGCAGCGGCATGGCCTGCGTCACACCCGGCGTTGCCTGCCCGCGCGCCAGCGCCACAAGCGGCGGCGCATCATGCACCCCGACGGACGAAAAGATTCCTACACTGGCGAGATCCTGACGCGCGTCCTCGATCTTGCTCGGCTGATAGAGCTGCCCTTCGTGGATGAGCAGGCGACGACGCAGGAATTTCTCACGCGTGCGTTCCAGCCCCGTGAAACTGATCGGCCCTATATCGACAACTGGACCGACACCCACAGAGAACTCGAGATCGAGCGTCTGGGTGGCAGGTCGCAGATAGGCAACTGGCGTCGAGACATTTGCCTGGGCATGGCCCTCTTCCAGCAAGGCGTGAAGCAGCCCCGACTGCGCCGCCAGCACATCGGCTGCGATCGCCTTCTGTCCCGCCTGCAGGCCAAAGGCCTTGCGCGCTGCGTCGTCCAGCTCAACCGGGTGCGGTGGCTGCGTCGCCTTTGCCGCAACGGTTTTTCCGTTGGGCGGGGTTGATGTCGTGCCCGACTTGTCCGGCGCAGTTTCGGTTGACTGGCCGCTCAGCGGACCGGCAACCAGCGTGACCTTGCCAATGTGGAATTGTGGCCCGGTGACTGTCTTGATGGTGATCCGGAGCTTCTTGCTGCCAGCAGGCGTGTTTCCCAGCGCCGCCAGCCGGTCAGGCAGGGCAGGATCGCGACCGTCGATATTTCGCCCGTCTGGCAGGCGCACGGTGATAATGACCTTGCCAGCATAGAAGCCACGACTTTCGAGAGCCGTCTGGACACGATCGTAATCGCCCCTTATCCGCCCGGCGAGAGCATAAGGATCGACCGCCTTCGTCTTCTGCAATGACGCCAGGGTGGAGGAGGCCTGAACCATCGGATCGAGATCCGGATCGGACGATGGCAGGATCTCTACCTGATAGGCTTCGTCCTTCTCGGCTGCCTTATGGTCCGCCTTGCCATCCTGACTAGGCGCGGCACAGGCCCTGGAAAAAGCCGGCAGTGTACTCGCAAGACACAAGGCAAGAGCGGCATGGGCCAGAAGAACCGCCTTCAACTGCGGCGCCTTCCATGCAGAAAGAGAGAAACGGTAAGGCGAAACACGGCTAAACGACAGCAAAGGCACTCCTGCTGTTTGATCGGTCCTTGCAAGTGATGGCTGAAAAGCGTGTCGAGATCATGTCATGGCTGCGTCATCAAGAAAAGGCAGGGGGAGGCTCTTTTGCCTGTATTAACCGCGCATGGCAGAGTTTCGTTCAATCTTAATCAAATCATCGCTGTATCGCGGTTGTCCGAAAGAATGATTTCGCGTTAGGTATGGCCCAATGACTGACGCGATTACGCGCCGCCGTCCCGCGAGTGACGCTTCCGGCCCCGAACCCTGGACCGCCCCGCTTGAGCCTGCTCTGGGGAACCGCTTTCTATGTCGGCTGCGCGCGATCAGGCGCATGAGCCTCTCCATTCTGTGGACGATCGTCGCCAGCGTGCCGCAACGCGCCCTGCTGCGACGCAAAAGTGCGAACAAGATCGTGTTCGCCCGTTTTTACTGGGCAACAATCTGCCGCATCCTTGGCCTGCGCGTGCGCGTGGTCGGTGAGGCAGCCGGAACGATACGCGACAGCCTCGCTGTCAGAAACGGCGAGCGTCCGATCATTTTCGTCGCCAATCATTCCTCATGGCTCGATATCGCGGTTGCGGGCGGCATCCTTCCCACTGTTTTTGTTGCAAAACAGCAGATTGCCGACTGGCCGGTCATCGGCACGCTGGCGCGTCTTGGCAGGACGATCTTTGTCAGCCGCCAGCGCAACAATACAGGGCGCGAACTTCAGGCGATGACTGATCGCCTGAATAACGGCGATAATCTGATCCTTTTCCCGGAAGGCACTTCGACGGATGGCACCCATGTGCTGCCCTTCATGTCGTCCTTCTTCGCCATCGCCAAGCCGAGCCGTGTCGACCCTACCCTTCCGACGCCCCCTTCGGTGCTGATCCAGCCGGTCTCCATCGTCTATGACCGTCTCGATGGCCTGCCTATCGGGCGCGCGCGTCGCACTGCCCTGGCGTGGTACGGTGACATGGAACTGGCGCCGCATATCTGGTCGGTCACGCAATGGCGCTCGCTCGGTGCAACAGTCATTCTTCATCCTCCGGTCGATCCGGCAGATTTCCCGAGCCGCAAGGAGCTTTCTTCTGCGGTGCAGGAGATCGTGGCACTCGGCGTAGCCCAACTGCACCATAACCCCGACCAGCCCGAGGCGATCCAGCTCTGAGCGGCATGCCCGCCTTGCACCGCCCAGACGCCGGGTCGCATATGGCACAAATATTACCCATGCATTTGACGTGTCTTTCGGCTACAACGCATGGCAGTACATCCATAAAAGGGCATATGGGACAAACAGACAGGAGGAGGCCTGAGTTTCAGGCATTTTCCCTAGACATCCCACCCGCAGAGCATCGCCAGCAGGCAAGAGGTAAGGACACGTGACCGTCGAGGCTTCCAACGACAGCAGGATTACAGTGCAGAACGAGATGAACGCCAATACGCGCGGCCTGCATGTCATCACCTGGGGCTGTCAGATGAATGTCTATGACAGCGCGCGCATGACCGATGTTCTGGCGCCACTCGGCTATCGCGCTGTCACGACGCCCGAACAGGCCGAGATGGTCATACTCAACACCTGTCATATCCGCGAGCGCGCCGCCGAGAAGGTGTTCTCGGAACTGGGGCGCCTGCGAAAGATCAGCGAAGAACGCGAGGCCTCCGGTCTGAGCCGGTCGATCATCGCAGTGGCAGGCTGCGTGGCCCAGGCAGAAGGCGAAGAGATTCTCGCCCGCGCACCCTATGTCGATATCGTTCTCGGTCCGCAGACCTACCATCGCCTGCCCGAGATGGTGGCCCGTGCAGCGCGTGCCGGTGGCGCTGTGATCGACACCGATTTTCCTGTCGAGATGAAGTTCGACTTTCTGCCACAGGAAGCCGCCCCGCAGGTCGAGGGAAACCTGACAGCGTTCCTCACGATTCAGGAAGGCTGCGACAAGTTCTGCTCCTTCTGCGTCGTGCCTTACACACGTGGCGCCGAAACCAGCCGTTCGCTGCCCTCGGTCATCGCCGAGGCAAGACGCATGGTGGAAAGCGGCGTACGCGAGATCACCCTGCTCGGCCAGAACGTCAATGCCTATCATGGCGATGACGGACAAGGCGGTACGGCCGATCTGCCTCAGCTCGCCGAAGCGCTGGCGGCCCTCCCGGGCCTCAAGCGCATCCGCTACATGACATCGCATCCGCGTGACATGGACCAGACGCTGATCGACGCCCATCGTGACAATCCAGCGCTGATGCCTTTCCTGCATCTGCCGGTGCAATCAGGCTCGGATCGCATTCTCAAGGCCATGAATCGCGGCCATACGGCTGACGACTATCGCGCCCTGATCGCCCGCCTGCGCGAAGCCTGCCCCGACCTCGCCCTCTCTTCCGATTTCATTGTCGGCCATCCGGGCGAGACGGATGAGGATTTCGAGGCGACCATGCAGCTCGTGCGCGATATCGGTTTCGCACAGGCGTTCTCGTTCAAATACTCGCCCCGCCCCGGAACACCGGCAGCAGGTCAGCCCTTCCAGATCGACGAGGCGGTGAAAGACGCACGCCTGCAGCGACTGCAGGCGCTCCTGCGCGAGCAGCAGGACGCGTTCAACGCCGATATGGTCGGTCGCACCCTGCCGGTTCTCTTTACCGGACGTGGCCGCAAACCCGGCCAGATCTCCGGGCGTTCACCCTATCTGCAACCGGTCCATGTCGATGGTCCTGATGATCTTATCGGTCAGACAGTGCCGGTTGTGATAACCCAGCGTCTTACCAATTCGCTGGCTGGTACACTCTTACGGGAGAGAGTCTGCGCTTGAGCCACCCCACGGCACCCCAGTCGCATCCCGGACACGGGACCAATGACCGTAACTCCAGGCGGCAGCTTCCGCCTGATACCCCCCCTCAGGAACAGGGCCATCGCACCTCCGCGCTGCGCTTTGGCGATAATATCCTTCTCCAGCAATTGCTGGGTGATCATGACCGTCATCTGATCCGCCTCGAACAGGGTTTCGATGTGCGTCTGACCTGCCGTGGCAACAAGATTGCCATCACGGGTGAAGCCGCCTCTGTGGCCCGCGCTCAGGCAGCCATCACGGCGCTGTACAATCAGCTGGAACATGGCGGCAAAATCGATGGCCCTGTCGTGGATAGTGTCATCCGCCTCTCTGCCCTGCCCCGCCCGTCGCGACAGCCTGAACCGCGCGCGGCTCAGCCCCGTCCGGCCGAGCCAGGCAGAAGGGATACGGATAATCACGCACCGTTTCAGGACCTGCCTGCCATACGCACGAAGCGCGGGGCGATTGCACCACGCTCACGCGGGCAGGCTGCCTATATGGAAATGCTGGCCAGGACGGAGCTGACTTTCGGCATCGGCCCAGCCGGAACGGGCAAGACCTATCTGGCCGTTGCGCAGGGTGTTGCCATGCTTCAGGCAGGCCAGGTGGATCGCATTATCCTCTCACGCCCTGCGGTCGAGGCAGGCGAGCGCCTGGGCTTTCTGCCCGGCGATCTGCGTGAAAAAATCGACCCCTATCTGCGCCCGCTCTACGATGCGCTGAATGACATGCTGCCAGGCGATCAGGTTGCCCGGCGCATGGCCAATGGCGAAATCGAGGTGGCCCCGCTTGCCTTCATGCGCGGCCGTACACTGGCGCATGCCTTCGTCATTCTCGACGAGGCCCAGAACACCACACCGGCCCAGATGAAAATGTTCCTGACCCGCATGGGACAGGGTGCCCGCATGGTCATCACGGGCGATCTCAGCCAGATCGATCTGCCTTCGGGCGTCGCATCAGGCCTGCGTGAAGCCGTCGAGACCCTTGAAGGCCTGCCGGGAATTGGTATTACGCGTTTCGAGTCTGCTGATGTTGTCCGTCACCCGCTGGTGGCCCGCATCGTGGACGCTTATGATCAACGAGTGGCTGCGGCACGGGATTATTCCCGAGGCAGGTCGCGCCGGGAATACAATGGAACCTCGAAGTAGTCTTACCCCATCCGCCGAAGAGACGTCCTCTACAAACAGGGCGTCTCTTCGCAATCGCCTCGACCTGATCGTGACGGATCGTCGCTGGCGCGTTGCCGTGCCCGGTCTCGAACAGCGTGTCATGCGCTGCATCGAGGCAAGCCGCCCCTGGCTCGACCGGGATCGCGTGCCGGCTTTTCTTTTGGCCGACGATCGCGCGGTCAAGGAACTGAACGCCAGTTTCAGAGACAAGAACAAGCCGACGAATGTCCTCACCTTTGAGGAGAACGGCGCGTTCGGCGATGGCGATATCGCCCTCGCCTATGAAACGCTTCATCGTGAGGCCAAGGCGGGCAACAAGCGGTTTTCGCATCATTTTGCCCATCTGGTCGTGCATGGCCTGCTTCACCTTGCCGGTCATGACCATCACCGCCCCGATGAGGCACGACTGATGGAAATGACCGAAGCGCGCATTCTCTCGCGCCTCGGCATTCCAAACCCCTGGCGACTGGGTGGGAGGCGCGTCGCATGAGCGAGAGCGACGAGCATCAACAGCGACGCAACAAGGGGCTGTTCGGAATCTTCAACCGCAGGGGACGTGAGCAGGGCCTGAGGCTCTCCATCGCGGCCCTGGTGGAAGAAGCAGCAACACCCCACCCCGAGGCCGGAACACGCCCTGAACTTGATCGTCAGGAACGCGCGCTGATCACCAATGTGCTGCATCTGCGGGAAAAAACCGCCGATGACGTCATGGTGCCGCGCGCCGATATCGTCTCGATGTCAGCTGATATCACCCTGGATGAGGCGCTCGATTTCATGCGCCGCGAGAACCACTCGCGCGTGCCGGTCTATCGTGAGCATCTGGACAACGTCATCGGGATGATTCACGTCAAGGATCTGATCGCCTATATCGGCACGTCGGAAGCCTTCGATATCGAGCCTCTTCTGAGGCAGCCGCTCATGGTTGCCCCGCAGATACCAGTGCTGGATCTGCTGCTTCAGATGCGCCAGCGTCGCACCCATCTGGCGCTCGTGATCGATGAATACGGCGGAGTGGACGGTCTGGTGACGATCGAAGACCTGGTCGAGACCATCGTCGGCGATATCTCTGATGAGCATGACGAGCCGGTTTCCGCCATGATTTCCGAAAGAGCTGATGGCTCCTTCGATCTTGATGCCCGTCTGCCGGTCGATGAGCTTGAAGGCTTCATGGGGCCTGTGCTGACAGAAGCGGAGCGCGAAGCGGAAATCGAGACTGTGGGTGGGCTCGTGTTCCGCCTAGCCGGGCATGTTCCCATCAGGGGCGAGGTTTTCACCCATGAGAGCGGTCTCGTCTTTCGTGTGACCGATGCCGATGCGCGCCATATCCGCGCGCTGCGCATGAGGGTCCCGTCCGACTGGGTTCGCAGCGATGCGAAGCAGCCAGACCGCGACGCGGAAGCGCGCTGACGCAGCGCCCGACCCCGCGCCTTTCTGTGTGACAACGAAATCAGGTGCCGGAACCCTGTGCGTGAAGGGTCCGGCACTTGACGCAGGCGCCCCTTCCGGTCTTCAAAACTTTGACATCATTCAACGGGAGTGTTTTCCATGTCCGTCTACAGGCGCAGTTTCCTGGCAGCGATCCCTGCCCTCGCCCTCATGTCGAAAGCCCGCGCTGAAGACGCTCACACCAACGACATTCGCCTGACGCCGCGCACCCTGGGCAATCCCAAGGCGCCGGTCACGGTCAATGAGTGGTTCTCGCTGACCTGCACCCATTGCGCCCATTTCGAAATGACCGTCTTCCAGGAAGTGAAGACGAAGCTCATCGATACCGGCAAGGTGTTCTACGTCTATCACGACTTCCCGCTCGACCAGATCGCGCTTCTCGGCGCCATGGTGGCGCGCTCGCTTCCCGTCGAGCGCTACGTGCCCTTCGTCAATTCAATGCTCTCGACGCAGGATCGCTGGGCTTTCGCCCGCGACGTCGATCCGAAAAAGCAGATCCAGCAGATGGCGGCCCTGGCGGGTGTTTCGGCCGATCAGTTCAAAAAGATCGATGCTGACGACGCGCTTCGTCAGGCACTCGTGGCGCAGCAGGATGCCGATCAGGCCAAATACAATATCGGCGGCACGCCTTTCTTCATGTTCAACGACAAGCCGTATAATCAGGAACTCCTGACCTTCGATGCTTTCGAGGCAGAAGTCAGGAAGGCTGGCGGCTAAGGCCGCATTCGGTTACATGCGCGGGCGGTACGGGCAGCACTCAGCCCGCGCCGCCACCGCATTGCGCTCCTGACGGCCTTTTATTGCCGCAGGGAAGAACGCCCAGAAGAGGACCCCGCTTTTCGCGTATGTCAGCCAAGATCACGCGCCTGCGGATAGCGGGTTTCAAGAGTTTCGCCGATCCTGCCACGATTGATATTCTCCCCGGGCTGACTGGCATTGTCGGCCCCAATGGCTGCGGCAAGTCCAATGTCGTAGAGGCCCTTCGCTGGGCCATGGGGGAAAGCTCGGCACGCGCCCTGCGCGGTGGCGAGCTTGACGATCTGATTTTCGCGGGCACGAGTGCACGTTCGGCGCGGTCTCTCGCCGAAGTAACTCTCTGGCTCGAAGAGGCAACCGGCCTCGCTCCCGCCCCCTTCGCTGAAGCCGACGGGCTGGAGATATGCCGACGCGCTGAACGGGGTTCAGGCAGCGATTTCCGTCTCAACGGGCGCGCCCTGCGCGCACGCGATATCACGACACTTTTTGCCGATCTGTCCTCAGGCGCCCGAAGCTCTTCGATCGTCAGCCAGAACCGCGTCAGCGCGCTGATCAGCGCCAAGCCGGAAGAGCGCCGCTCGCTTCTGGAAGAAGCCGCAGGCATTACCGGCCTGCACGCCAGACGCCACGATGCCGAACTCAAGCTTCGTCAGGCTGAAAGCAATATGGAGCGGTCGGAAGATCTGCGTCAGCAGATCGAGAGTCGCCTCGAGCAGCTCGAGGCGCAGTCGACTCATGCGCGTGCCTATCGAAATCTCTCTGAGTCGATACGCAATGACGAACAGGCCCTGTCCTGGGTAACGTACAGACGTGCCGAACTTCTGGTGGAACGCACCACCGCCCTGTTGCAGGCAGCAGAAAAAGAGCGCGATGAGTCGGCTGCCGCAGCGAGCATGGCCGAGCAGGAGCGCACTGGTCAGAGAGCACTCATCCTTGAACTGCGAGAGCAGGTCGAAACCCTGCGTGAAGCACGGGACAGGCTGCGTGTGGTCGCTGAAACCACGCGTGAGGCCCTCGCACAGGCTCTCAATGCGGCAGAGCAAAACGCACAGCGTCAGGTCCAGCTGCAAGCCGACCAGCAGATCGCCCAATCGCGCCTTGACGAGGCACAGGCAAGGCATGCCGGGCTCACAGAGGCCATGGCAGAACTCGAAACCCTTCTGACAGGGTTTCCGGACAAGCTCACAGAGCTGACGCAGACCGCGCAGGAAAGCGCCGCCGCGCTGGTCGCGTCAGAAAAAACGCGTCAGGCCTTTTCGGATCGTCTTATGAGCGAGCGTCTGGCAGCGCAGAGCCTGCAGGCAGAGCACGAGACAACCACAAAACGGATCGCAGCCCTCAACGAAGAGGAGCATCAGCTGGCGAAGGCGCTGGATGAGGTGAAGTCCAGGCTCCCTGATGAAGCCAGTCTTTTTGCTCTTCAGACGTCACTCGATGAAAAACGGCGCCAGCGCAGTGCTCTGGAAGAAGAAACCGCCAGGCTGACCCGTGCCCAGCAGGATGCGCGTCTGGCGCTTTCACAGGCTGAACAGGAAGCCGATCAGGCCGCCCGTGAGGCCGGGCAGGCGCGCGAGACCCTGTCACGCCTTCAGACAAGGCTGCAGGCGCTTGAGGCGCAGTGCACCCGACATGAGACCGAACTCGAATCCCTAACCCGAGCTTGCCTCAGCGAGGCAGAGCTTCTCGAACTCGAGACAGAGGCTGCCCGGTTACTCGCTGCGCGCGACAAGGCACGCCAGGAGGCCGAGCAGGCCCGGGCAACGGTGAGCCAGCATCAGCAGGCCCTCTCACATGCCGAGGCTGAAGCGCAGGGCGTTGCCCGGCAACGGAGCCTGCTCCAGCGTGAATACGAACAGGCGAGTGAAGCGCAGGCCCGCCATGAGAGCCAGATAGAAACGCTCTCTGCCCAGCGTTGCGAACTCGTTGCGCAGATGCCTGCTGCCGAAGCGCTCGAAGCCGCCCAAACGGCCCATGCGCAGGCGCAAGCCACCGTCTCGACCCTGACAGCACAGAGTGAGACCCTTTCTGCCGAACGCAATCTCAGCCGTCAGCAGCACGAGATGCAGGAAAAAGCGCGACGGGAAACGGCCGCCAGCGTTCTCGCCCTGCGCGCGCGTCGTGAAGCTCTGGCGGCGACACATCAGGCAGAGGCCCTGCCTTCGCCGCTGATCGACTCGCTCATTATCCCGCCGGGTCTGGAGCGTGCGATCGCCTCTGCGCTCGATGCGACACTCGATGCCTCGCTCGACGAAAACCAGGATCGCGCCTGGGCACAGCTTCCGCCCCTGGCGGCGCAGCCTCTCCCGCAGCCTGCGCTGAGCCTGCTCTCTCTGGTTGATTGCCCGCCCGCCCTGCAGCGTTGCTTTGCGTCGATCGGGCTGGTCGATTCTGTCGAGGCTGGCGCAACGCTCCACCAGAGTCTGTCGCCCGGCCAATGCCTCGTCAGCAGGGATGGGGCCCTCTGGCGATGGGACGGCTATCGTGAGGCCGCCAATCTGCCATCAAATGCGCTGAGCCGCGTCGAGCATCTCAACGCGATCCGAGCGCTCGAAGCCGAGATTGAGCAGAAAGAGCGTGCGCTCGCTCCGCTGACAGAGCATGTGACGACACTTGAGCAGAAAGAGCGTTCTCAGACCGAGCAACTGGCCGAGTTGCGCGAAACCCTGCATCTGCAGGAAGCCGCACTCACGGCAAAACGCCATGATGAGACCATTCTTCTCACCCAGCGCGACCGCATCAGCAGCCAGCTCGATCGTCTCGACCAGACACGTGAAGAAGCCGCTATCCAGCGCGACGAGATGGCCAGACGCGTTGACGCTGCGAGAGAGGCGCTTGGGTCTCTCGCAGCGGAAAGCACGCTCAAGACGCAGATTGACAGCCTGCGCGAGACGCTCGCCAATACACGCCAGATAGCTGATCGCGCACTGAATGACGCCAGGCGTCTCGAATCGGACCATGGTGCCGCGCAGGAAAAGGCCACCCGCCTGAGACTGCAGGAAGAGTCCAACGCTACCAGATCGCGCACCCTGACGGCTGTACTGGCTCAGGCACGACAGGATCTCGCCGAGATCGTCTCGCAGAAAACGCAGATTGCGCAGACAGATCACGACGCGGCACTGACCCGATGCGCCGAAGCACGAGACAGACAACGTACGGTCCTGAAGGATTTCGACACACGGCTCAACGCATCCAGACAGGCGCTTGAAGCGCTCGGCAGGGAAATCGGCGCGACAGGAAGGGATCTGCAGACAAGACGCGACCTGAAGCTCAGCCTGTCCAGTCGCCTCTCGGCGCTGCTGCCCCAGCATGATTCCGTGAAGAAAGCCCGGGCTCAGGCAGAAGCGCAGCAGCGTGATCTTGCGCCCGTGCCTGACCTGACCCCCCTGGAGCAGGATTTCCAGAATGCACAGGCTCAGGAAGCGGCCCATCGCGAAGAAAGCGCTCGCCATCAGGAAGCACTCCGCGAGGCAGAAGCTGCCCATGACCGCGCAAAACAGGAAAAAACGCAGCTCTCCGTCCGACTGAGTGAAAACAACACGCAAAGCCTGGCCCTGCAGGACGATCTGACCCGGCTTCAGGCCCGCGTCGCGCTCGGTGAGACGGAATGTGCGCGGAGCGATGCCGAGAAGATCCGCCTCGAGGCCGCTTCGCAGGAGAGCAACGGTGCCCTTGAAACCGCCGAAGAGGCTTTCGCCGGTGCTGCAGCTTCACTCGCCGGTCTCGAGGCCGCCCTCGAGACGCTGGCAGAAACGCGGAGGGACGCCGAGCAACGCTGCGCCTCTGCCAGAGAGAACGCCATCCGCCTGCAGGAGCGCCTGACCCAGGCATGCGGCCAGCTCGAGAAGCTCACGGAAAGCCGGGAGACCGCTCCACCAGAGGATTTCGACCTGCCTCTGACGGAGCAGAGCGAGACCACCCTCAAGCGACGCCTGAGCCGGGCCCTCAAGGAACGAGAAGCCCTCGGACCTGTCAATCTGCTGGCTGATGAGGAATATAACGAGGCCCGCAACCAGTCGGATCATCTGATGCGCGAGCATGAGGAGCTGGGCTCGGCCATTGGCCGTCTGCGTGGTTCGATCAACATGCTGAAAAAAGAGGGGCGCGAGCGACTTCAGGCAGTATTTGTCGAGGTCGACCGGCACTTCCAGTCCCTGTTCAGCCGCATGTTCAATGGTGGCAAGGCCCATCTTGGACTGGTCGGCAGCGATGACCCACTTGAGGCTGGGCTGGAAATCTTTGCGCAACCGCCCGGCAAGAAACTGTCGACTCTCTCGCTTCTGTCTGGCGGAGAGCAGGCCCTGACGGCGCTGTCGCTCATTTTCGCAACGTTCCGCTGCCAGCCTGCCCCGCTCTGCATTCTCGACGAGGTCGATGCGCCGCTCGACGATGCGAATGTCGAGCGGCTGTGCGGGCTGCTCAAGGATATGGCCGAAGAAGCAGATACGCGTTTCCTGATCGTGACCCATCACCAGCTCACCATGGCCCATATGGACAGGCTTTTCGGCGTCACGATGCAGGAGCGCGGGGTCAGTCAGGTCCTGTCCGTCGATCTCAGCCTTGCAACCTCCTTCGCTGAAACGGGTTCTCTGGCTGTGGTGTCGTGATCGAATGCGGTTATAACCATGTCTTTATTGTGTTTTCCTGCCGATACCGCCCATAATGGTCGATTGACGCCCTAGCCCAGAAAGGCCGATCCGATTTCCTTTTCGCCCCCTCATCTTCCCGATCTGTCGAAGCTGAGCGCCGGTCGCGGTCTGCGCGTGGTGGGCGATGTGCATGGCGATCTCACCGCTTTCGAACATGCGGTTGCGACCGATCGGTTTATCATCCAGCTCGGCGATCTGGTGGATCACGGGCCTGACAGTGCCGGAACGTTGCGGCTCATGCTTGATCTGATCGATGACGGGCGTGGCCTGTTCATTCTGGGCAATCATGACCGCAAGCTGGGGCGCGCGCTCGAAGGCAGAAGGCTGAGACGCGACCCGCCTCTCGAGGAGACGCTGCGCCAGCTTTCGGGCCCGGTTCAGGCTGGTCTGCGCGAGCGTGCCTATGAGGCTATAGCCGAGGCCCCGGCATGGATCGTTCAGGGCAACATGATTTTCGTCCATGGCGGGTTTCACACCGATATGATGTTCGAAGCCCCGCCCCCGGCGCTTGGTGCCATGACCCCCCTGCTGTCACGCGCACTTTTTGGTGAAACCACAGGCCGTATGCAGCCTGACGGTTATCCCGAGCGCCGATTGCGCTGGATCGATCATATTCCTGCCGATCATATCGTCTATTGCGGTCATGACCGGCGCTCGACCGATGGCCGCCCCTGGATACGCGATGGACGCAACAGTGGTCGCGCCATCTTCACCGACCTTGGCGCCGGAAAAGGCGGCCATCTTGCCTGGATTGATCTGGATGTCTGAACAAGAAACACGTGCGCTCCTCGAACAGCATCGTCAGAGCATCGACAATATCGATGCGGCGCTGATCCATATGCTGGCAGAGCGCTTTCGCCAGACGCAGGCGGTAGGCGAACTCAAGGCCCGCTCGGGCCTGCCCGCTGCCGACCCTGCCCGCGAGGCGCGTCAGATCGAAAGACTGCGCCAGCTTGCCTCTTCGGCCCGGCTCGATCCTGACTTCGCGGAAAAGTTTCTTGCGTTCATCATACGGGAAGTGATCCGACATCATGACTCAATTGCCGGGCGCAGCCCGCGCTGAACCGGAGAGCGTGACATGACGGCGCATCATCTCATCCTCGTCAGACATGCGCAGGCCACGCACGACCTGTTCGGCGTTCAGGACCGTGACCGCCCCCTGACGGAGCGGGGCGCACAGGACGCAGAAAGCCTGGGCGAAAAGCTTTCAGCTATCGGGATCGATCTCATAGGCGCCCATCTGTGGCACAGCACAGCCAGACGCACGACGCAGACGGCCCACGCCATTGCCGGGCGCCTGCCGTCATCCTGCGTCGTGCATGGTCTCGATGCGCTTTACGATCTCGATCTCTACGGTATTCTCGAACTGATTCGCGAAACACCCGGCGCGGTCAAAACGCTGATCATCGTGGGGCACAACCCGGCAATCGCCGAGACCTGTCGTCATCTGGCAAGCGATGCGATTGATGGGCCAATCGCCCGGGAATTGATGAAAGGGTACGAGCCCGGCACCACGGCCCTGTTTACGGTCATCTCCGACTGGGTCGGTCTTTCACCTAATACGGCGACACTTGGCACCGTACTTCACCCATAAGTTGATTGCCTCTTCCTGGCTAAATTCCTAAGGCACGTCCATGGCTGATCACGACACAAACGGATCCACTCCCGAAACGGCGACCCTCAGCATAGGCGAGCGCTCTGCCGTATTTCCGATCCTCAAGGGCAACCTTGGCCCTGATGTGATCGATATCCGCAAACTCACTGCCGATACGCAGATGTTTTCCTTCGATCCCGGCTATGGTGAAACGGCGTCCTGCCGCAGCGCCATCACCTTTATCGATGGTGACGAAGGCGTGCTGCTGCATCGCGGCTATCCGATCGAGCAGCTGGCGACCGAAGCGAGCTTTACCGAGACGGCTTATCTGCTGGTCTATGGCGAGCTGCCCAGTCGTGAGGATTACGAACGCTTCCAGCAGGATCTGAAAGAACAGGCCCTGCTTCATGAGCAGATTCGCAATTTCTTCAATGGCTTCCGTCGCGACGCCCATCCCATGGCTATTCTCTGTGGCACCGTCGCAGCGCTCTCGGCCTTCTATCCCGATGCCGTTGATATCTCGCACGAGGCCTCGCGTGATCTCTCCACGCGCCGCCTGATCGCAAAAGTGCCCACCATCGCGGCATGGGCCTATAAGTATACGGTTGGTGAGCCTTTCGTTTACCCTGACAATAATCTCAGCTTCTCAGAAAACTTCCTGAAAATGCTGTTTGCCAAGCCGAATGCTGAATACAAGGTCAACCCGGTTCTGGCGCGTGCCATCGATCGCATTCTCATCCTGCATGCCGATCATGAGCAGAATGCCTCGACCTCAACCGTGCGCCTTGTCGGTTCGACGGGCTCGAACCCGTTTGCCTGCATCGCAGCCGGTATCGCGGCACTCTGGGGCCCCGCCCATGGCGGCGCGAATGAAGCCGTTCTCGGCATGCTGGCGCAGATCGGCACGCGTGAGAACATCCCGTCCTTCATCGCCCAGGTAAAGGACCGCGAAAGCGGTGTGCGCCTGATGGGCTTTGGCCATCGCGTCTACAAGAATTTCGACCCGCGCGCGAAAATCATGGAGCAGACCTATCACGAGGTCGTGGCCGAGCTTGGCCTCAAGCATGACCCGATGTTCGATCTGGCCGCAGAACTCGAAAAAATCGCCGTCAACGATCCCTATTTCGTGCAGCGCCGGCTCTATCCGAATGTCGATTTCTATTCAGGTCTGATCCTGAAGGCGATGGGCATCCCGACTTCGATGTTCACCGTGCTCTTTGCTGTGGCGCGCACAGTAGGCTGGGTCAGCCAGTGGCGCGAGATGATCGAGGAACCCGGCCAGCGTATCGGCCGCCCTCGCCAGCTTTATGTGGGTGAAGCCCGTCGCGACTATATTCCGCAATGTCGACGCAGCTGAGCGGCGTCACGCCCTGAAACGAAAAAAGCCGGAGATTTCTCTCCGGCTTTTTCTTTGCCTGGGCCAGAAAGCCCGGGCATCATATCTTCGATGAAAAACCAGACCGAAGGCTAGCAGTCACATCCGGGTGTGGCGCCCTTGTCCTGACGGACGATATGATGGTCGATCCATTCCGAAACCAGACGACGCGCCTCGTTCAGCGAGGCTTCGGGATGGTGAATGCGATAAAGGGTCGTGCATGCGGTAAAAGCCTGAATATCAGGCTGGCCCACATCCCGCAGCTCTTCATACGCTGTGATAACAGCGCGTTCGCACTTTCGGGAAATGCGGTTGAGGTCAACAGTCACGCAAACTGATCCTAGTTGAGAATTATTATCAATTAGCGCATTGTAAATCTTTTCCGATGGTAAATGCAAGCATCGCCTATCGAACGAAAGCGCGAGGATTTTCTCTTCTTATTTCTCTTACTTTTCTCGCAAAGGACGGATAATCCTGCACGCCAGTAAGATCATGGAGTAATAACAGATGGCTCTCAGCAACGAGATCAACGGTGGCGCAGTCCGTCAGACACAATGGGACAGGGATGCTGCGCTCACGACGGCGCGTATCCTGCTTGAAATCAAGGCCATCAATTTCCGCCCTGAAGAGCCCTACACCCTGACCTCGGGCTGGAAGTCGCCTGTCTATATCGACTGCCGCAAGATAATTTTCTTTCCCCGCGCCCGCGCCAAGATCGTCGAACTGGCTGTCGAGAAAATCGGTCGTCATATCGGCTATGAGAGCATCGACTGCGTGGTCGGCGGTGAGACAGCCGGCATTCCGTTTGCCGCCTGGATTGCAGACCGCATGATGGCCCCCATGGCCTATGTGCGCAAAAAGCCCAAGGGCTTTGGCCGTAACGCCCAGATCGAGGGCGATGTGCCGGAATCGATGCGCACCCTTCTGGTCGAGGATCTGACGACCGATGGGGCCTCCAAGGTTCGCTTCGCCAATGCCCTGCGTTCGGCAGGGGCGATCATCGATCACACCTTTGTCGTCTTCTTCTATGGTGTGTTCCCCGGCGCCCAGAAGACCCTTGCCGACATGAACGTCTCACTGCATTCGCTCTGCACCTGGTGGGATGTGCTCGAGGCCTGTTCGGGCGCGAACTACTTCTCCGAAAGCGACATCCATGAGGTCCGTCGCTTCCTCGAAGATCCCTGTGGCTGGTCGAAGGCCCATGGCGGCGTCGGCAGTGCTGAAGAAGCCGCGGCCCTCAAGGCCAAGGCGGAAGGCTGATTTGTCTCTCCCTCCGGGACGTGTGCTTGCCTTTGACTCGGGCATTGGGGGGCTTGCCGTTGTGCAGGCCCTGCGTACGACCCTACCGGAAAACACGCGCATCGACTATCTCGCCGATAACGCGCTGTTTCCCTATGGCGAGCAGGAAGATTCCCTGCTCGTCGCGCGCCTTCTCTCCCTCATGGAAGAGCGCATCACCCATCTGCGCCCTGATGTCGTGCTTATTGCGTGCAATACAGCCAGCACGATCGCGCTGGATGCGCTCAGAGCCCGGTTTGACGTGCCGTTCGTTGGCTGCGTACCACCGGTGCGCTGGGCGGCCCGAGTCAGCCAGAGCCGCGTCTTCGGGCTTCTGGCGACGCGAGGCACGGCGAGACGCCCGTATCTTCGCAGCCTGAGAGACAGCTACGCGGCTGATTGCGAAATGATCGTGCATGGCGCCCGCACTCTGGCAGATCTGGCAGAGCAGGCCTTTCTCGGCCGCTCTGTCGACGATGCTCTGGTTGCCGGAGAATTGCGCCATCTGTTCGAGGCCCCTCAGGGGCAGAAAATCGACACGATCGGCCTTGGCTGCACGCATTACACGTTTCTGACTGATGCCTTCCTGCGTCTCTGCCCGCCGGATATCAACTGGCTGGATCCGGCCGTACCTGTCGCCCAGCAGGTCAACCGGGTGCTCGAAATGCGTCGTGAGCAACCCGGACGCAGGGACCTGCCTGAGAGCCTTACGCTGACCGGGCCAGCCGCCGATAGTGCGGCGCTGAAACAGGCAATTGCCCGACTGGGCTATCACGACATCACCTTGCTGGAAGGTGCGCTCACGCCCTGAGAGCCGCCTCCTGACAGGCGGCGGAGAGTCTCAGTTGACGCGGCTGACCGTGTAGGAAGCGGCATCGATCATCAGCTGCCGTATCGGGCTGTCAGGGAAGATGGACAGTGCCTCGATGGCGGCTTCGGCATAAACGCGCGCACGGTCGATTGTTGTCTGGATGGCACCGCGCTTTTCGATGAGTGCGAGCGCATGGGGCAGATCCTCATCGGTCTGCTCTCCGGTCTCGATCACGCGCAGCCAGAAAGCGCGTTCGGCTTCGTCGCCGGCCTGGAAAGCCGCGAGAACCGGCAGGGTGATCTTGCCCTCACGCATGTCGTCACCGACGGTCTTGCCCAGAACCTGCTGGTCGGCAGCATAATCAAGCGCGTCATCGACAAGCTGGAACGCCATGCCAAGATTGGTGCCATAGGCATCAAGCGCAGCTTCTTCCTGCTCCGAGCGGTCGGCAACCACAGCACCGACACGGCAGGCTGCGGCGAAAAGCGCTGCCGTCTTGCCGTGAATGACTTCGAGATATTTTTCGATAGGCGTCGAGAGATCGTTCTGCGTTGCCATCTGCAGCACTTCGCCCTCGGCGATGGTTGCAGAGGCCGCTGAGAGAATGGCCATGACTTTCAGCGATCCATCAGCGGTCATGAGCTGGAAGGACCGGGCGAACAGGAAATCGCCGACAAGAACCGATGCCTTGTTGCCGAAAACCGCATTGGCCGAAGCCAGGCCACGGCGCAAAGTGCTTTCATCAACAACATCATCGTGAAGCAGCGTTGCTGTGTGGATGAACTCCACGCAGGCAGCGAGACCGACATGACGCTGGTTCTGTGCCGAGGGCACGTATCCACAGAGCCGGGCTGAGGCAAGGGTCAGGAGCGGGCGCAGCCGCTTGCCACCGGCCGCAACAAGATGCGCACCAAGCTGGGGAATAAGCGGGACGGGGCTTTGCATGCGCGCGACGATCTCGCGATTGCAGGCCTCCATATCCTCTTTAAGAAAGGCCGAGAGCGCGTGCAGGGCCGAGCTTTCACGACTTGATTCGCCGGACCCGTCTTGTGTCTTGATATCGGTCACGCTGTCGGCAGCACCCAAGGCAAATCTCCACTTCAAACTTGGCCACTGACGACCCTGATGCAGTATAAGGCACGAGCCGGGCTTCCTGCCGGCGCTATGAAACACCGTGGCAGAAATCGAACTTCATGCATGACCCAGCCAGACCGGAAGACCAGTTCTCGGACAGTCCAAACCATATGAGCGGCGCTGCGCCCACGGTCAACCCGGCCACCCTAAAAGCTGAGGCCGCAGCGGTGACGACAAGCGAGACGATGGAAGGATATCTGCTCGACCGACGTGTGCGTTACAGACAATTCACCCAGGGCTACCGCACGGGAATCGAACCTGTCCTGATGGCCGCTTTCGTTCCGGCCCAGTCAGGGCAGAGCGTACTGGAAGCCGGTTGCGGTGCGGGGGCCGGGCTTCTCTGCCTCACCTCGCGCTGTCCGGATGTCAAAGGAGTTGGGCTGGAAGCCGATGGAGCGACCGCGCAACTGGCCATGCAGAACATGCGTGACAACGACTGTGCCACGCGGGTGACGATCCTGCACGGGAGCATTCCTCATGTCCCGCCTGCCCTGCGGCAACTAACCCCAGGCGATAATGGCCGTTTCCATCACGCCATGGCCAATCCCCCCTGGCATCCGGCTGATCATACGGGTGCCAGCGATGCCAGAAGGCGTCTCGCCATGACGATGCCGGAAGGCGGCTGGGAAGAATGGATCACCACACTGGCACGCTGGGTGCTGCCCGGCGGTAGCCTGACCCTTGCGCTCCCGGCATCGGTCGTCGACCGTGCCTGCGAGGCACTGCGCCATTCGGGCTTCGGAAGCCTCACCTTGCTGCCGCTTTGGCCCAAACAGGGACGCGCCGCCAAGATTGTTCTCCTGCGGGCCATACAGGGCGGCAGAGGGATGTTTTCCCTCCTGCCCGGTCTGGTGCTGCATCGCGACGAGGGGGGATATACTGCGCAAAGCGAAGCTGTCCTGCGCGAGGCGAACGCTCTCCCGTGAGGAGCCTCCCCCAAGACCAGCTGACGGGAGGCCGTGAGGCCTCTCCGATAGAGATCAGCGTGGCGTGAAGACCGACGTACCGCCACCATCGACGACAAATTCCGAGCCTGTGAGATAGGCCGATTCATCAGCGGCAAGAAAGACGATCATGTTGGCGATGTCGGCGACATCGGCGAGGCGACCGAGCGGGTTGAGATGACGCCCCAACTCGTCCGCACTCACGCCAAGTGTCTTTTCGGCATAATCGGCCATAGCCGTTTTCACATAGGTGGGATGCACCGAGTTGACGCGGATATTCTGCGGCGCCAGCTCCGCAGCAAGATCCTTGGTCATGATCCTCACCGCCCCTTTGGAGGCGCCATAAAGCGCATGCCCGGTCGAGCCTCTTAAACCGGCGATAGAGGAGAGATTGATGATTGCTCCCCCTTTGCGCTCTGCCAGATAGGGCACGACATGCTTGGCGCCAAGAAAGACACCCGTGACATTGATCGCCATCAGGCGGTTCCATGTCTCGAGCGTGATCTCGGTAACGGGTGCGATAATGTAGATACCCGCGTTATTGACCAGTACATCGATACCGCCGAAACGCTCTTTCGCCTGGGCATAGGCGGCGATCCACTGCTCTTCTGATGTGACATCGTGCTGCAGGATCAGAATATCGCCCCCCGCCTGCTTTACGAGGGTCTGAGTTTCTTCCAGCCCGCTCATATCGACGTCGGTCGCAACGACTTTCGCCCCCTCCTTCGCAAAAAGGAGTGCCGCGCCGCGCCCGATTCCTGCGCCAGCCCCGGTGATGAATACGGTCTTGTTTTTTACGGTGACAGCCATTTTGTTCCTCTCCGGATCATGAAGATCACGACAGAAGAAGAACGTTCAGAACCAGAACCGAGTTCTGACACCATTACTTGATGTGATCACACCAAATATCACGCCATTTCTTTATCATAAATGAGAAATCTGCATTTTCACCACCAAGCAAGACGCCTCAGGCGAAGAAGATCAACGAAGTATATAAAAAAAGGGAGGGGTTTCCCCCTCCCCTGTTCTCAGGAGGCGAACACATCCGCCTCGAAAGCCTCTTCCCATGACCCCGTGGTGGATGCACGGGAGTATTCAGTGGCGCGGTTTTCGAAGAAATTCGCGTGCTCGACAGCATTGAGCATGTCGTCGAGCCAGGGCAGCGGATTTTCTTCGATGCCATAGAAAGGATCGAGCCCGAGCTGGGTCATGCGACGATCGGCAATGAAGCGGATATAGCGCTTCACCTGATCGGCGCTCAGCCCCTCGACATCACCCATCTCGAAAGCGAGATCGATGAAGGCGTCTTCATGCTCGACCGTCGTGGCACAGATCTCTGCCAGTTCAGCGCGGAAATCCTCGGTCCAGATCTCGCTGTTCTCACGCACGAACGTACGGAACAGGCGGATCATCGACAGGCAGTGCAGAGTCTCGTCACGCACAGACCACGAGACGATCTGGCCCATGCCCTTGAGCTTGTTGAAGCGCGGGAAGTTCAGCAGAATTGCAAAGGAGGCAAAAAGCTGCAGCCCTTCCATGAAGGCGCCGAACGCCGCCATGGTCTTGGCGATTTCGCGCTTGTTGTTGATGTTGAAGGACTGCATGAAATCATACTTGTCCTTCATCTCCTTGTATTTCAGAAACGCCGAATACTCCGTCTCCGGCATGCCAATGGTATCAAGAAGATGCGAATAGGCCGCGATGTGAATCGTCTCGATATTCGAGAACGATGACAGCATCATCAGCACTTCGGTCGGCTTGAAGACCTGGCTGTAATACTTCATGTAGGCCGAGTTCACCTCGACATCAGCCTGGGTGAAGAAGCGGAAGATCTGCGTCACCAGATGACGCTCGCCTTCGCTCAGCGTGCGATGCCAGTCTTTCACATCATCAGCCAGGGGCACTTCTTCCGGCAGCCAATGAACGCGCTGCTGGATCAGCCACGCATCATAGGCCCAAGGATACCGGAACGGCTTATAGACCGGATTGGCGGTCATGAGATCGAAATGCTGCTCCTCGGCGAGCGGCGCGCCCTGGTTCTGTGTCTCACTCATTGGCTTTTCCTGACTCTGGTATGCTTTGTCTGTGTCTTGGCGGCATGACCGCCGGTTTCGTTGCGGCTCAGGGTCAGAACCGTGCTGCCCTGCGCGTCATCAAGCAGAAGTCTGTCTTGCACCATACGCCAGGATTTGACCTGAGACGCTGCGGCAAAAACGGCATCTTCCTGCGTCATGCGTATGCCGGGGCAGGCCATGCGGGTTCCGGCAATCGGCCCGAAAGTGAAGCTCTGCCCGGTTGCGCTGACATGGCCCATCATGCGATTGCATCCGCCTGTGCCCGAAAGAAAACCGTCAGCCCGGAACACCATGAAAGCGGGCGCCTCGGCGCTGATCGGCTTTTCGCCTACGGCGTCGATCTTCCAGTTTCCGACCAATGCCGTCGGGAGAGGGATTGTCACGGGCTCGACAACGATCGTCCCTTCGGCGGGTACCGTGCCGGTCCCCATGATGGCTTCCTTGCTGATATAGAGAAGTCGGCCATCGGCACGGATTTCGGCACGCAACGCGTAGCGATGGCCCGGCTTGAAGGCTGCCGGATCATAGGAGAGCGCATAGCCAAAGCTCTGCGTGCCGACGGGCGCGAAAACGGTCTTGCTCAGCGTGATCGAAGGCGCATCAGCCAGGCTGACATCGTCGAGCATCACCGCCAGCTGGGCATTCGCAGGCAGGTCGACCCTGCCTTTTATCGTGACCAGGCCGCGCAGGATAATCGAGGCAGCAGACTGCGCCTCATCGGCCCATGCTGCCCCAGCAAGGCTTGCAGGCATGACCCCGAGAACACAGGCCGCGAGGGTGAAGGCTCTTACTGACATGACAGGCATTCTTCATAGCTTGTCGTCGCTACGGGCTTCTTGGCAGCTTCAGCCGCATTCGAGCTGTAGTCTTCTTCCTCGAGAATATTGGTCTTGAGGGCCATGTCGCTCACAGCATCAGCACGCTGGATCGAGAGCGAGCGGCAGTAATAGAGCGACTTCACACCACGCTTCCATGCCAGATAATGAATTTGGTGCAGATCGCGCTTATGGATATCGGCCGGAAGGAACACATTAATCGACTGTGCCTGGCAGATGAACTGCGCACGGTCGGCCGCATGTTCGATCACCCAACGCTGATCCAGTTCAAAGGCCGTCTTGTAGACATCCTTCTCATCCTGGGTGAGGAAATCCAGATGCTGGACCGACCCCTTGTTCAGTGTGATGGATGACCAGACCGCATCATTATTCTGGCCCTTCTGTTCCAGAAGCTTGAGCAGATGGCGGTTACGCACGGTGAACGAGCCGGAAAGCGTCTTCTGTAGGAACACATTGGCCGAGATCGGCTCGATACCGGGGCTCGCATTGCCGGCGATGATCGAGATCGACGCTGTCGGTGCGATGGCCATCTTGTTCGAGAAACGCTCCATAAAGCCATATTCCTCGGCGTCAGGGCACGGTCCCAGTACCTCGGCCAGATGCTTCGATGCCGCATCGGCCTGGGTCTTGATCTGCTCGAAAATACGCTTGTTCCATACGCGGGCCATCACGCTTTCAAACGGGATGTTGCGCGCCTGAAGGAAGGAGTGGAACCCCATCACACCCAGACCGACCGAACGCTCTCGCATGGCGGCATAACGCGCACGTTCCATGTCATCGGGTGCGCGGTCGATGAAGTCCTGCAGCACGCGATCAAGGAAAAGCATGACGTCTTCGATGAATTGCGGATTATCTTTCCACTCGTCCCAGGTCTCGAGATTGAGCGACGACAGACAGCAGACGGCCGTACGGTTCTTGCCGTGATGATCGAGGCCTGTGGGCAGCGTGATTTCCGCGCAGAGATTGGAGGTCTTCACCTCCAGCCCGGCAAGCTTGTGATGCTCGGGGCGCGCCTTGTTCACGTGATCCGAATAGATGATGTAGGGTTCGCCCTGCTCCATGCGGGCCGTCAGGATACGGATCCAGAGCTGGCGCGCGGAGATGCTGCGGACGATGGACATGTCCTTCGGCGAGCGCAGGCCCCATTCGGCATCCTGCTCGACGGCGCGCATGAAATCATCCGTGATCAGCACACCATGATGAAGATTGAGCGCCTTGCGGTTCGGATCGCCACCCGTGGGGCGACGCATCTCGACGAATTCCTCAACTTCGGGGTGCCAGACCGGCAGATAGACCGCAGCCGAACCACGGCGCAGCGAGCCCTGCGAAATGGCCAGTGTCAGGCTGTCCATGACGCGAATGAACGGAATGACGCCCGAGGTCTTGCCGTTCTTGCCGACATTTTCACCGATCGAACGCAGATTGCCCCAGTAGGAGCCAATGCCGCCGCCCTTCGACGCCAGCCAGACATTCTCGTTCCAGAGGTCGACAATACCGCGCAGGCTGTCATCCGCTTCGTTCAGGAAGCAGGAGATAGGCAGACCACGCGTGGTGCCGCCATTGGACAGGACCGGCGTGGCAGGCATGAACCAATGCTGCGAGATATAGTCATACAGGCGCTGCGCATGGGCTGCGTCGGCACCATAATAGGACGCTACGCGACCAAACAGATCCTGATAATGCTCACCCGGCAGCAGATAGCGGTTATCGAGCGTCGCACGGCCGAAATCGGTCAGAAGAGCATCGCGAGAGCGGTTGACGCGCACGGGATGATGGCCTTCAAGCTGCACTACATCGTCGAACATGTCCGGCTCGGCCTCGATCTGCTGCGGTGCGCGGTCACAAGGCTCGGGCAGCACGTCAGCCGATGCAGAAACAGTCTCACTGGTCGTGTCGTCTAGCAGGCTCACGGGCCATCTCCCCAAGATCTAACCGGGACCGAAATCCCAAATTCAGAGTGTCCTCTTGGCGCAAGAGCCGCCCCCGAGACAAGCAATATATCGGGTTAAATTTCACCCCCAACACTACATATGGTGTTGACAGGGCAAGAAGCCCTTGAGGAACCTAAGGTTCCATGGATGAGGTTTTTTCACTCCGTCAGAGAGCGTGGCCGCGATGTCACAGGATGCGCGATGAACATTTCGCGTTGCGCCGCGTTGGCTGAGCAACCGGCCCGGATCGGGCCCGGAAAAGCAGGAGATCTTGCAATGACGATCAAGAAATCAGCCAGCGCCCAGTGGAGTGGCGGCCTCAAGGATGGCAAGGGCAGCATCTCGACCCAGAGCGGCGCGCTGTCAAACCAGCCCTATGGCTTCAACACCCGTTTTGAAGACAAGCCGGGCACGAATCCCGAGGAACTGATCGGCGCAGCCCATGCTGGCTGCTTCACCATGGCGCTCTCGATGATTCTTGGCGAAGCCGGTATGACAGCCACCTCGCTTGAGACCAAGGCAACCGTCTCGCTCGACAAGACCGAGTCCGGTTTCGAGATTTCCAAGATCCATCTCGATCTCAAGGGCAGCGTTCCCGGCGCCGATCAGGCGAAGTTCGAGGAGCTTGCCACAAAGGCGAAAAACGGCTGCCCCGTTTCGCAGCTCTTCAAAGCTGAGATCACCCTGACAGCGACTCTGGGCTGAACAGGCGTCATGGCCACTTTCGAGAAAGTGGCCATGACCCGCAAAGCCAATTCAGCCGCGGTTACGATGCCAGCTGTTCTGGGCATGATCACGCAACAGATGATCGACCAGAATGCAGGCCATCATGGCCTCTGCCACCGGTACGGCCCGGATACCGATACAGGGGTCATGACGCCCCTTGGTCATGACATCGATGTTTTCGCCATGACGATTGACTGACGGCACAGGCACGAGGATCGAGCTGGTCGGCTTGATCGCAAAGCGTGCGGTAATGGGCTGCCCGGTAGAAATACCCCCGAGAATACCCCCCGCACGATTGCCCTCGAAATGTAGAACACCATCATGCATACGCATCGGGTCTGCATTTTCTTCGCCACGCAGGGCGGCCACACCGAACCCTTCGCCGATCTCGACAGCCTTGACGCCGTTGATGCCCATCAGACCCGAGGCGATATCCGCATCGAGCTTGCCATAGAGCGGTGCACCCAGACCGGCCGGGAAGTTTTCAGCAACGACTTCAACCAGCGCCCCAATGGAAGACCCGTCCTTGCGCACGCTGGAGAGCAGACCTTCCCACTCGATGGCCGTGATCGGATCAGGACAGAAAAGCGGGTTACGCAGAACCTCGTCCCAGTCCCAGCGGCTGCGATCGATAGCAAGCCCCCCAACCTGAACGAGAGCCGCCCTGATCTGAGCTTCCTCGCCGAGCAGTTCGGCTATTACCCGTCGGGCAACGCCCCCGGCGGCGACCCGGCAGGCCGTTTCGCGTGCGGAGGAACGCCCGCCACCACGATAGTCGCGATGACCGTATTTCAGATCATACGTAACGTCAGCATGCCCGGGTCGATAGCGCAAGGCGATGTCGGAATAGTCTTTTGAACGCTGATCGGTATTGTCGATCATCAGCGAGATCGGGGTCCCCGTCGTCCTGCCTTCAAACACACCGGACAGGATACGGACCTGATCGGCCTCCTGACGCTGTGTCGTGAATTTCGACTGGCCGGGTCGCCGACGATCCAGCCACGGCTGGATGTCGGCTTCGCTCAGGGCGATACCCGGAGGGCACCCATCAATGACGCAGCCAATGGCGGGGCCATGGCTTTCACCCCAGGTCGTGACCCGGAACAGCGTCCCAAAACTGTTATCCGACATCTCAGCCTTCTGAAGATGCGACGGCGATATCGGGCGCTGTCGGGTTCTTCATGCCAACCACGTGGTAGCCGCAATCGACGTGATGAACCTCGCCCGTGGTGCCCGAAGAGAGATCAGACAGGAAATACAGGCCCGAACCGCCGACATCCTTGAGCGACACATTACGCTCCATCGGCGCGTTGAGCTGGTTCCAGCGCAGGATGTAGCGGAAATCACCAATGCCGTTAGCGGCGAGAGTCATGATCGGACCGGCAGAGATCGCATTGACACGGATATTGTCCTTGCCCAGATCGGCGGCCATGTAGCGCACGGAAGCCTCAAGCGCTGCCTTGGCAACACCCATCACATTGTAATGAGGCATGACGCGCTCTGCACCCAGATAAGAGAGGGTCAGCAGTGAGCCGCCATCGGTCATGAGCGCAGCTGCGCGGCGCGCAACAGCGGTGAACGAGAAGCAGGAGATATCCATTGCCTTGAGGAAGGCATCGCGAGGCGTATCGACATAGCGCCCACGCAGGTACTGCTTGTCGGCCCAGCCAATGGCATGAACGACGAAGTCGATCTTGCCCCATTCCTTCTCGATTTCGTCGAAAGCGCGGTCAATATCGGCGTCATCGCTGACATCGCAGGGAATGACCAGCGATGCCCCGACGCTCTCTGCCAGAGGCTTGACCCGCTTGCCCAGCGCTTCACCCTGATAGGTAAAGGCAAGCTCTGCCCCCTGAGCAGCGCAGGCTGAAGCGATGGCCCAGGCAATGGAGCGGTCATTGGCGACGCCCATCACAAGGCCGCGCTTGCCCGTCATCAGCGTCCCGGTGGGGAGATCGAACGAAGCGGTGGACATGAGGCAGATCCCGGTTAATGTCAGCAAAAGAAATAATAACGAACCGCTACGTCGCACATGCCCGCTGCGCAAACAAGTCTGGAGATGACACGTTAGAGGGGGCGACAAAGACGGAACGAAGACAAGCAGGAGGCACATTACCATGCCCGACGAAACCACCCTTCCCCTTATCCCGCTCGACGCAGACCCGTTCGTGCTTTTTGCAGAATGGATGAAGGAAGCCGAGGCCAGCGAACCGAACGACCCCAATGCCATGGCCATCGCAACGGCTACCGCGTCTGGCGTGCCGTCAGTGCGCATGATCCTGCTCAAGGGGGCTGATGAGCGCGGTTTCGTCTTCTATACCAATCTGGAAAGCCGCAAGGGTGGCGAGCTTCTGGCAAATCCCCATGCCGCGCTGCTTTTCCACTGGAAGTCGCTTCGCCGTCAGATCCGCATCGAAGGCCCTGTCGAACCGGTAAGCGAGGAAGAGGCGGATCGCTATTTCGCCAGCCGCAGCCGCAATTCGCGCATCGGTGCCATCGCTTCCGACCAATCACGCCCGCTGGCCGATCGTGCCGAATTCGAAGACCGCATCAGACAGGTCACGGAGCGTTTCGAAGGACAGGAGCCCGTGCGCCCTGCCAACTGGTCCGGCTTCAGGCTCGTGCCACAGCAGATGGAATTCTGGCAGGACCGTCCCTACCGGATGCATGACCGCGCCACCTGGACACGACGGGAAAATGACTGGGCTGTGACGCGCCTCTATCCCTGAGTGACCTTCATACCGGGGAATGCTTGCGGGCGTTCCCACTCTTATCAGCGACCGATCATCAAGCGAGACTTTCCATGGCAAACGACGTCCGAAACATCCTCGTCCCGCTCAATGGCGCAGGCAATATCGATGCCGTTCTGCGCGTGGGGCTTCTCCATGCCCGTGCTTTCAATGCCCATCTCTCGACCGTGCTCGTCGGCGACGACCCCAATGAAATGGCAGCCCTGACCGGCGAAGGCCTGTCGAGTTCAATGATCAACGAGATGATGGAAGCCGCCGAGCACGAGGCGCACAGGCGCATGCTGCAGGTGCGGTTGAAATTCGACGCGTTCGTCAAGGAAAACGATATCGAGCCCAAACAGGGCTTCCTTGAAAATGACCCACTCACCCAGTCCCGCCTGAGCGCCTCTCTCGAATTCCTGACGGGCTCGGAGCATGAAGCCGTTACCTGGCGCGCGCGTCTGTCCGACATTACGCTGATGCCCCATCTCGGCCCGAATGATAACGCGCGCGCTTCAGAGGTTCTGCACGCCGTACTGTATGACAGTGGCTGCCCTCTTGTCATCGCCCCGCCCAGCCCGCCGGTCACTTCGGGCAACCGCCTCTGCATCGCGTGGAACGGGACGGCAGAAGCGGCGTCGGCCCTGCGCGGCGCCATTCCCTATGCCAAACGCGCCGAGGCGGTGCAGATCCTGACCAGCGTCGACTACCACCGGCGCGGCCCGGAAGCCGATACGGTGCAGGATTATCTTAGACTGCACGGCGTCAATGCCGAGATCAGGGTCTTCAAGGGGATCGACCGGGATGTCGGTGCGGGCATTCTGGCAGCCTGTGCCGATTTCGGTGCAGACATGCTGACAATGGGGGCCTACTCGCATTCCCGCCTGCGCCAGATGATCCTTGGCGGGGCCACACGTCATATTCTGGAACATGCTGAGCTGACCGTGCTCATGAGCCGCTGAGGGTTTTGCCATACTGCGTCGGACATGCTACCGCCGCATGATGCGTGCTTTGCTTTCAGACGCCGAATGAACCGCATCAGCCTGAAACGCGCGGCAGGTCGCTCTCTTCTCGTTCTGGCGCGCTTTTATGTCGACCTGACGATCCGCACGACGCGCTGGACAATCACCGGCGCGCCGGAATCTTTCCCGTCGCTCCTGCAAACGTCCGAACGTCCGGCAGATGGCTGCATCACCGCAGCATGGCACCGGACGCTTCTGATGCTGCCCGCCATGTGCCGCTGGGCGCATCATCAGAAGCCCGACCTGCCCATAACGGTCATGATCAGTCGCAACCGCGACGGTCGCTTCATCAGCGACCTCATCGCCCCATGGAATATTGCGAGCATCGAAGGCTCGAGCGACCGTAACGGCAAGAACAAGGGTGGCAGCCGTGCGCTGCGTGAGGCCTGCATCGCCCTCAAAAACGGTGCGATCTTCATGATCACCCCGGACGGTCCACGCGGCCCGGCCGAGACCGTGCAGGCGGGCACAGAAACCCTTATGCGCCTTACCGGCAAACCACTGGTGCCCATCGGAGCCGCCTGCACTGGCTTCACCCTGCCCAGCTGGGACCGGCTGAGGGTACCACTCCCTTTCGGGCGCGGCTATCTGCTTTACGGCGCGCCATGCACCTATCCCATGACGGGTGACGAGATAGCTGCAAAGCTGAAGACGCTCTCGGCTCGCGCAGAGAGCAGTCTCGCCCTAGGGCGCGCCACACTCGCCGATCGTCTGTGGATGGCGCTGGGTACGGTCCTGCTTCCTGCACTACGCGCCATGTCACTGATCCGTCTGCGCCGGGGGAAGGAACGGCTCGACCGGCTGCCGGAGCGACGCGGACGCACCGGACTGGCACGCCCGCAAGGCACGATTCTCTGGCTTCACGCCGCCAGCGTCGGAGAAACGCATTCGATCCTGCCGCTTATCGCGGCCCTGGCGGAACGCCACCCGACGCATCATTTTCTGGTCACCACCGCCACAACCAGCGGCGCGGATATCATCGCCGCCTATCAACGCCAGGCCGGTCCGCTGGCATCGCGGCTGATTCATCAGTTCATTCCCTACGACGTACCGCTCTGGACAAGGCGTTTTCTCGATCACTGGCGTCCCTCGGCCCTGCTCCTGACCGACAGCGAGCTCTGGCCGGGTATCATTCTTGCCTGTACGCGCCGCGCCATCCCCGTCGGGGTGCTCAATGGCCGCCTCTCCGTACGCTCCTGGCAGCGCTGGGAGAAAATGAAGCGTTTCGCGCCGCCACTTTTCAAACGTCTCGCTTTTGTCGCGGCCCGCGGCGCGGAAGATGCCCGCCATTTCGCCGCGCTGGGTGTGCGCGATGTCGTGTGTTTCGGCGATCTCAAGCAGAATGCGCCGCCCCCTTCGGTCGATCATGAAGAACTGGCCGCGCTTCGGGCCCATATCGGAAAGAGACCGGTTTTTCTGGCAGCCTCCACCCATGATGGCGAGGATGAAATCGTCCTGCGCGCAGCGGCCCTGGTGCGTCGCACCCTGCCTGACCTTCTGACGATTATCGCCCCCAGGCATCCCGTGCGGGGGGAGCAGATTGCCGCGCTCGTCACGCCGTCTCCGCCGCGACGGTCACTCGGACAAAAACCCTCTGACGCCGACCCGATCTGGATTGCCGATACGCTTGGCGAACTCGGCCTGTTCTATCGTCTGGCCCATTGCGCCCTGATCGGCAATTCACTCCTCCCTTCCGGCGGCGGCCATAACCCGTTCGAGCCTGTCCGTCTTGATGTCGTATTGGCGACAGGGCCCTACCATGGCAATTTTCGCCCTGCTTTCGAGAAACTCGGGGGCTTCGTGACAGCTATTAAGGGTGAAGAGGATCTGGCTGAGTGGATCGGAGCAGTGGTGGATAACCCGACAACATGGCAGGCCAAGACCCGGCAGGCGCAAGCCGCCATTGCCTCGCAGGAAACTGTCCCAGCAGCCCTGCTCGACAGGATTGACGCGCTGTGCGTCTGAAATTGGGTCCACCGCATTTCTGGAAAGAGCAGAATCCCGGCTGGCAGGCCCGGGCGCTTGCCCCTGCGTCTTGGGTCGTCGGAACCCTGGCGCATATCCGGACGCTGCGCGCCTCTCCTACTGTCTCGCCCCTGCCCGTTCTGTGCTGCGGCAATCTGAGCGTCGGAGGGACCGGCAAGACAATTCTTGTGCATGATCTGGCCCGTCGCCTCGAAAACCGTGGCGAGAAACCGCACATCCTGAGCCGGGGCTATGGCGGAAAATTGCAAGGCCCGTTGCGCGTCGACACCGCCCACCACACAGCGCAAGACGTGGGCGACGAACCATTCATGCTCGCCCAGCAATTTCCGGTCTGGATTGGCGCCAATCGGGCGGGGACAGCGAGGCTCGCCGCCGAATCAGGCGCTACATGTCTGGTGATGGATGACGGGCTGCAAAATCTCACCCTGCGCCAGACACTCAGATTGATCACGATCGATGGTGGCGCAGGCATCGGAAACGGACGCACCCTTCCCGCCGGGCCACTGCGCGAGCCGGCCTCCAAGGGGCTGAGCCGTGCAGATGCGGTCGTGCTTATCGGTCGCGACGACACAGCACTCGCGACACGCCTGCCCCCTCACCTGCCTTGCCTCGCCGCCAAGCTGATCCCCTCGGCTGCCATCAGGCGATTACAGGGCAAGCAGGTCATCGCGTTTGCCGGCATCGGGCGTCCGGGCAAGTTTTTCGACATGCTGTCAGATGCCGGGGCAGCCCCGATGCGCATGATCACCTTTGACGATCATCATGACTATACCGAGCGCGATTGCCGGCGCCTGTCCGTGCTTTCGCATCAGCCCGGCGCCGTTCTGGTGACCACCAGAAAGGACTGGGTCAAGCTTCCGGACTGGCTACGCAGCGATGTTGTCGTGATTGACGTCGAGCTGCTCTGGGCCGATCCTGAAGCACCGGAAAGGCTGCTGGACCTACTCCTGACGAATGTGTAGAGCCGCCTCATGAGCGAGAAACCTGCCGTTACCCTGCTACACCGTGCCGAATATGCTGCGGCGCGTCTCTGTCTGACCGGGCTTTCCTGCCTCAATCCGGCCACCGCCTCCAATCTGGGTGGGTGGCTGGCCCGCAGGATTGGTCCTCGCCTGCCGGTCTCACGTGTAGCCGATGCCAATATTGCCCTCGCCATGCCGAAAACCGCAGCAGCAGAGCGGGCACAGATCATCAGCGATGTATGGGACAATCTCGGCCGCACCGTTGCCGAGTTTCCGCATCTGGCTCGGTTGAAACAGGATACGGCAACCGGTCCGGGCTGGAGCATTGCCAATGCCCATATCCTCGAGGAAATGGCCGCGACAAGGAAGCCGGTCATTTTCTTTTCCGGTCATATTGGCAACTGGGAAATGCTTCCCCCGGTGGTGGCACGATATGGCCTCCCTTTTGCCTCTTTCTATCGCGCTGCGGGTAATCCTCTGATCGACAGGCTGATCATTGATCTGAGGGCAAAGGCAATGGGATGCGACGTGCCCATGTTTGCCAAGGGTGCCAAAGGCGCGAGGCTCGCTCTGCGCCACCTCGCGCAAGGCGGACATCTGGGCATTCTGGGTGACCAGAAGATGAATGATGGCATCGAGTGCCGGTTTTTTAACCTGCCTGCCATGACTGCGTCAGCTGCGGCGACCTTTGCGGTGAAATATGACTGCCCGATCGTGACCGGGCGAATCATCAGACTGGGGCCCGCCCGGCTTCATCTGGAGGTCGGCCCCGTGCTGATGCCCGATCAGTCTATGCCGAGGCAGGATGAGATCGGATCACTAACCCAGCAACTGAATGACCGTCTCGAAAAATGGATCAGGGAAATACCGGGATGCTGGCTTTGGCTGCATCGTAGATGGCCCAAAGAACTCTATGCTAGAAAATCGCGCTGAGGCGAAGCATCGGCCTCAAGGCAAGTGTCTCCCAACCGACGAGAGGCATGAATACAAGATACAAATTAGATGAATACTCTATATATTTCATGAACATGGAATATATCAGGTAAAAACCGGCCTTTTGGTTTCGCATACCCAATTTGCGCGTAGACGAAACAAACCATTGCTTTTATGCAACACCGCTTCAATCTCATGACAAAAAATGTGCGTTGGACGTAATTTAACGTTGAGACCGGCGGCTTTTGCCGTCTAGCCTCGGAGTTGCACCAGAAATGAGGACGCAACGTATGGCCCAGACGCTGCCGTTTCCCAAGAACGAAACTCCAGCACCTCTCAGCAATGTGATTCCACTGCGCTTTAATGTGTTGCCCCGTCATCGCGAGTATCTCTCGCAGTGGCTGCAGGCCGGTTTGGCCATGGGGCTGTGTGATGCCGATATCGAGACCGAATGCTTCGAAGGACGCGACGAAGCTGTGGCCCATATCCTGATCTGGGTTCGCGAGAACGCAGACCCTGCCTACATGATCAAGCCACGCGGACTGCGCTGGGTTCTGATCGACCATATCCGCGAGCACGAGCTGGGTGTCTATGCCAGCCTCGAACTCGCCCTGCACACGGTGCGCCCGGTCCTGCCGCTCAAATCCATCGCGGCAGCCTGAAAATCTCGCCTGTCGCCCCCAATCAAATACAGGGGCGATAAGGGAAACGGTAAAAGAAGGCCTGGCCCCTGACGACGTCAGGGGGCGTTGCGGACCAGTCTTTTAGGCGCCGCGGAGGCCATTTTCACACCGCCACCGGGAAGAATCTCGAAGACCGCCAGACCACGAGCGACAGTCCCGTCAGGCTGCAACACAAAAGTGCCATCCGAACCTGCAAACCCGTCTGGCCGCAGAAGCGATTTCTGCGAGAACCCATCAGGACTCTGGCTCAACACGGCAGCCATGGTTGCCGTGTCATAGGCGACATTGGCGAGTACGGAAGGCGCGTAGCCATAGCGACTGCGATAACGCTGAACGAAATCCGTACGCGACGTCGGATCGGGCGCGGCGAACCAGCTGCCCTGCAAAGCCCCGAGCTTCGCCGCAAAAGCGCTCCAGAGAGCCGGTCCGAGGATACGCGTCTGATGCGGATCGACCGAAGCCTGCTTGAGCCCGTCGATGACCGTGGCTAGTTGCAGCCCCGTATCGCCAAGCAAAAGTGCATCGAAAGGCGGAGGCGGCAGCGCAACAGGGCCGGGAACGGCCTGAGCCGGGGCGCCACCGGGGGTAGCAGGCGGCATTGCCGGGCGGGTAGGCGTCGCTGATGGGGTCGGAGCCTCTGCTGTGCCTAGAGGATTGACCGCGTCAGGTTCTTCCGCCTTCGCGGCGTCAGCTTGCTGCGCCACCTGCCCCTGACGGAACTGCAGATTGGCAAGCGTCTTGATCCCGCCCGTGATCGAATCGGGCGCCTCGGTGTGGAACACGATCTGCGGTGCGGCCAGTCCCTTGGCTGAACAGGCCTTGAGAAGCGCGTCGCCAAGAGCATGGCCGAGCGCATTATCGGGAAGGAAGGCAGCAAAAGTCTTGCGCCCTTCCTGGGCCGCCGCTTCGACAAGCCGCCCGATCTGCTGTTCGACCGTGACACCCATGACCCAGACACCCGGCTTCGCCTGGGCCTGATCACTGGTATAGGCAAATTCAGGGATATTGGCTGGCTGCGTGACAGAGGCCACCGCGGCAGTCTGGGGGGCGGTAAGCGGCCCCAGCACAACCATATCGCCATGATCGAGCGCTGCCCGGGCGGCGCCTTCGGCCGTCTGGCCCAAAGCATCAGTATCGCGGATATCGAGGGTTACGCCATGGCCCTCGGGCACTGCGATATGGGCGGCATTGGCCATTTGTTGGCCGAGCTTGGCGAAGCGTCCCGTGAGCGGCAGCAGCATGCCGATCTTTCGGGTCGTGTCCTGCTGGGCCGTGCCGGATGAAGGAGGGCTGATGGGCGGAGGCGTTTCCGGCCCGCTACAGGCATTCAGGGCGAGCAGCGCAACACCGGCAAGTGCGGAAACCTTGCATGCAGAGGCCGACCTGAGCGATGTGAAGGAAACCACGCGCTGACGGGGACCGAATGTCCGACTTACCATCTTGCACCCATACTCCTGTTGACGATTCGACCCTTGATGGTCCGCAGCATGCTTATGACACTTCCTCCCGTTCTGCGACCCTTGCGGCGGGAAGCCTGACACTGGTCGCAACGCCCATAGGCAATCTGGGCGATATCAGCGCCCGCGCCATTGCCACGCTGAACGCAGCGGACGTCATCCTGTGCGAGGATACGCGGGTAACAGCGAAACTGCTCAAGGCCTATAATGTTTCCACTCCGACACAGATTCTTCATGATCACAATGAAGAAGGCCGTATTCCCGGTCTGCTGAGCCGACTGCAATCCGGTGCGAAAATGGCACTGGTCTCCGATGCCGGCACGCCCTTGGTCTCTGATCCGGGCTTTCGTCTGGCACGCGCCGCCATTGCCGAAGGGCTGAATGTCGGCGCGGTGCCTGGCCCCAGTGCAGCGACCCTTGCCCTTACCCTGTCGGGTCTCCCACCTCATCCCTATCTTTTCAGTGGCTTCGCTGCCTCGCGGTCATCGGCGCGACGGAGCCAGTTCGCCGTGCTGCGCGCTGCAGAACAGGCAGGATTCAGCGCAACCCTGATCTGGTATGAGGCCCCTCACCGGTTGCTGGACATGATCGAGGATCTTATTGCGGTCTTCGGCGCCGAGCGTCAGGCGGCGGTGGCACGCGAACTGACCAAGCGTTTCGAAGAAGTAAGGCGCGGCACGCTGAGCGAGCTTCGGACCCACTTTACCCAGACCGACCCGCGTGGCGAGATCACCATCCTGGTTGGACCGACCGAAGAAGACACAGCGCTCTCGGAAGAAGATCTCGATGCCCGCCTGCGCACGGCCCTGAAGACGCATTCAATCAAGGACGCCGCCGCACTGGTCGCCGGGGCAATCAATCTGCCGAAGCGCGTCGTCTATGCCCGCGCCCTGGAACTCGGGAAGGAATAAGAGGCTCCCCGGCGTCACGCCGGGGGCAGGCGGTCAGTCCTGCTCTTTCGGAAGCGCAAAAAGCGTGTCCGGCAGGGTGGGATTGGCTGCGACATCAAAAAGATCGATCTGAGTCTCGCGCCCCTGCGCGTCTTTCACAACCCATGAGCGCAGAGTCAGCGGCGAGTCAGCGAAAATAAGCGTCAGACTGCCCTCGGAAGGTGTCGCGGTTCGCACGAGCGTGACCTGCACCAGCCCCTTGTCGTGTTGAAATCCTGTGACGGTCACATCCCCGGACAGGCGCAGATCAGGGCGCAGAAGCAGACCAAGCGGAGTGCGGTCGAGCGGTAATGTCGTTACCTGGCCCAGTTCACGGTCCTGATAGACGATCTGCCCCTGATTGGCGATCAGCAGCAGCGAGCTCGGCTTGTCATAATCAAAGCGCATGCGCCCCGGTCGATCGAGCCAGGCCGTTCCCGTCGTGCGCGCACCATCGGGCGCGATCTGCTGAAAACGCGCCTTGATGGCATGAGTGCCGTTCAACGCATCCTGAACGCGGGCAATCCAGCCTGCATCAGCCGGACGCAACACGGCAGGCTTGACCTGCGCCATGACCGGCACCGGAGCAAAAAGGAGACCGGCGAGGCCGGTGAACAGGCAGGCTGCGCGCAGTGTCATGGCCGATCCGTCAGATAGCAGCTTCGTTGAAAATAAACCTGACATCGCCCTGCCAGTCCCCATGATAGCGATCAAGCCAGTGTTCGGCCTGGGTTTTTGCGCCATCGGCGATGGCCTGAAGCGGGGCCAGATAAGTCTCCTCACCAAGCTTGCGTGCACGCAGGCCCTGCTCCGCCAGGGCAATCACGCGCTTTGCGAGCGCACGCAGCCCACCGGGGAAGGCAGCGTCCATGCCCTTTTCCGGCACGGCAGCGCGCAGGGCACGATAACTGTCCCAATCCTGCTCACGCACGAGTGCCTCTGCAGCAAGAAGCGTCGTAGGATCGTAGAGCAGGCCGACCCAGAGCGCAGACTGCGCCAGCATCATCGAAGGGCTGCCGGCATCGGCACCGCGCATCTCAAGAAACTGCTTGAGCCTGACATCAGGAAAAGCTGTCGTCAGGTGGTCTTCGAAGTCACCCATGGTCGGCGTAAGCCCGGCCAGCGCGGGCTGCGCCTTGCCCGCGAGCCAGTCACGAAACGACGCCCCAGCCACATCGCGTATCTCGCCATCGCGCATCACGAAATACATCGGCACGTCGAGCACCCAGTCGACATAATGCTCAAAGCCGAAGCCGTCTTCAAAGCAGCAGGCTGGCATTCCCGAACGGGCATTATCGGTATCGGTCCAGACATGCGCGCGGTTCGACAGCAACCCGTTAGGCTTGCCTTCATAGAAGGGCGAATTGGCGAAAAGAGCGGTGGCAAGAGGCTGAAGCGCCAGAGAGACCCGCATCTTGCGCGCCATGTCTTCCTCAGAGCCGAAATCGAGATTGACCTGCACCGTGCAGGTGCGCGTCATCATGTCGAGACCGAGCGTACCTACCTTGGGCATGTAACGACGCATGATGGCGTAACGGCTCTTGGGCATGATCGGCATGGCATCACGCGACCAGAGCGGCTGAAAGCCCAGCGGTGCGAAACCGAGACCCAGGGCCTGGGCAGGCGCACGCAGATCGGCGAAATGGGCCTCCATCTCGGCCCTGGTCTCGTGCAGATCGGCTGTCGGGCGCCCCGACAGCTCGAACTGGCCTGCGGGTTCGAGCGAGACCGACTCCCCCTTGTGAACGCCCCTGCCCTTCAGACCGATGAGCTTTCCGTGGTCCTCGATCGACTCCCAGGCACTGCCATCGCCCCTGAAGCTGTGCAGCAGCGATTCAATACCGTCCGGTGTATAGGCGGGCGGACTGTAGGCGACGCGCCCGGATTGATCGTCAGGCAGAACGAAGCCGAATTTCTCGTGTTCGGTGCCGATACGCCAGGAGGCTTGCGGCTTTGCGCCATCGGCAAGAAGCGTGACGAGCTGGGCCTTGCTCTCGATGGGCGTGTCGTTCAGGTCACCTGGATTGGACATGGGCGTTACTGGAGCCTCAGGGGTGTCTGGAAAAAGAAACTGATGAGTTTCGTCCTATATGGACTGCGAAGAGCGAAACGCCAACTGGGCAAGTCCTGCAACAACTGCTGTATCGGCCCTCAATATGCGTTTTCCGAGCGAAATCGGAATAATCGCCTCGTGGGTATTCAACAAACGACGCTCTGTTTCGGAAAAACCACCCTCCGGCCCGATGAGCAGTCCGTAATCACCCGGCACCACACCAACGCTTTCGCTTTCCTGTCGTTCCAGCGCAGCGTAAAGCGCTCTGCTTCCCTGCCATTCGGCCAGAAGCTGAGTGAGCGGCCTGAGCGGATCAATAAGGGGAATGTCGAGCCGCTCACATTGTTCTGCCGCCTCGATGGCGATGGCACGAAAACGCTCGGCATTGATTCTGTGGGTATTCGTACGCTCGGTGATCACCGGACAGAATCGTGTCACCCCCATCTCGGTCCCCATGCGCAGAACGAGATCAGTGGCATCACGCTTGAGCGGGGCAAAAACCAGCACCGGCCCAATCGGCTGCTCAGGCGCCCTGACCTGCGCAACAAGAAGCGCCTGCCCCCTGTCCTTGCGCTGGATCTCGAGACGCGCCTCCCATTCCCCGGCCGCCTCGTTGAAGACATGAAGCGTGTCGCCATTCTGCAGCCGCAGCACCGTGGCCAGATAGCGCATCTGGTCCGCATCAAGCGCCACCCCCTCGCCCTGGGGCGGAAATGGCAGATCGAGATATAGCCGGGGCGCGTCCTGCATGAGACCCTCTTGATGCGTGATTGACGTTCGACCCTCATAGACGCAATGAACCGTCATGACGACACGGAGAGCCTAATGATACGTCAGACCGCAGCCCATACCGATATCCGCGCTCACGGCTGGGTTGCCCGTCTGCCGGAGGGATTGCGCCCGTATGTGCTGCTGGCACGTCTGGACCGCCCTGTTGGAACCTGGCTTTTGCTTCTGCCCGGAATCTGGGGCATCGAACTTGCACAGGGCACGACGCCTTTGCACCGGGCGGTGCTGATCCTGCTTTTCGCCATCGGCTCTCTGGCCATGCGCTCGGCGGGCTGCGTCGTGAACGACATCTGGGATCGCAAGATTGATGCGCAGGTCGCCCGCACGGCAGGGCGCCCTCTGGCAAGCGGACGCCTTTCGGTCAGACAGGCGCTCGCCTTTCTGGCGGCCCTGCTGCTGATCGGCGCGCTCGTCCTGTTCCAGTTGCCGCTCATCTGCTGGGCGCTGGCGCCTCTGGCCCTGCTTCTGGTCGGGCTCTATCCAGCCGCGAAACGTGTCACCTGGTGGCCGCAACTTGTCATGGGTTTCACATTCGGCTTCGGCGCGCCCATGGGCTACGCCGCGAGCGCCGGGCATGTCGATTGGGTATGTGCCCTGCTTTATGCAGGCACGATCATCTGGCAGCTCGGTTTTGACACGATCTACGGCTTTCAGGACATGGATGACGATGCCCGTATCGGCGTGCGCTCAACCTCGCGTCTCTGGGCCTCGAAGGCGCGAGGTTTCATTGCAAGCTGCTATGGGGGCGCAATCGTGCTTTTCGCCGCAGCCATGGCTCTCGGTCATCTGCACTGGTCGGCCTGGCCTGTCGCCGCCTTCGCGAGTTTGATCCTCCTGACACAGATCACACGGCTCGATATTCACAATCCGGCTCTCTGCCTGAAACTGTTTCGTCAGAACGTGCCCTTCGGTCTCGTGCTGGCCCTCGCCTTCATTCTCGGGCGCAGTTTCTCATGAAAGACCCTGCCGCTTTCATTGTCAGCCAGACTTCCATCGAGACCGCCCCTCTCGTTTCTGAACTGCGCCTTCATCTGGCAACCGAAATCACCCCGATCTGGCAGGCAACCGAATCCCATCTCGCCGAGATGAATATCGAACCGCCCTTCTGGGCATTTGCCTGGCCCGGCAGCCAGCTTCTCGCACGCTGGATTCTCGATCACCCTGAAAGCGTTCGCGACAAGCGTGTGCTCGATTTTGCCTGTGGCGGTGGTCTTGCCGGGCTTGCCTGTGCAAAAGCCGGCGCGAGCGAGGTACTGGTCAATGACATCGATCCGCTCGCCCTCGACGCCGCCCAACTCAACGCCACACTGAACGGCCTGCGCGTGACGCCGCTCCAAGGCGATCAGATCGGCAAGGTTCCCCCGGTCGATCTGCTGCTCTGCGGGGATGTCTGCTACAATCAGCAAATGGCGGACCGCATCATTCCCTGGCTGCGCCACTGCGCTCAGGACATGGAAGTCTGGATGGCCGACCCCGGCCGCCCTTATGCCCCCAAAGTCGGCATCGACATCCTCAGTTCCGCCACGCTACCGACGACCATGGAACTGGAAGGCAAGACGACCCGAGAGACAAGGCTGTGTCGCATCTTGCCTTAGGAACGAGAACGTCGCCATTGACGCCCATGAAGTGCTGCACTTAACGCAACGGCCCCATTGCGGCTCAAAAGAGTGAGCAACCCGGTATCAACCTCGAAAGGTCAAATCACCTCCAGATCGAGAACAGATGTTCTATACGTATGGCAGATGAGATCGTCCCTCAGAGCACGATCAGGTTCGACGCCGACGAATGAGGTCGAGTCTGCAAGACGTTCGATCTCTATCATCAGAGCTTCGAGTTCCTGACCAACGCACTCGGCACTCACTTTCCCGCATTTGATCGCACGCAGATGGTCGGCCTCGGGTCTTGGAAAAGTAATATGACCCGTGCTCAGCAATTCCTTGGTCTGATAGCCCACCCGCAGCGCATGGCTGAGCGCTTTCCCGTCTGAACCGTTGCTCGACGCAGTGGCGCGGGCCCCGTAGCTCGCTGCAGCACGAGCCAGAAACGCCTCCGCATCACTCAACTTCGTCCTGAAAGGCGTCTTGCGCCCGGCACAGCTCAGATGCGCCACAGCCCCATTCGGGCCGGGCTGATCGATCATGACGACTGCCGTATGCGCGAAATTCGAGGCGGCGATAAAATCGCGCAGCCTTGTCTCGATATCTTCCAGACGCCCGGCGCCCCCGCGAGAGGCGCGCTCCTCTCCTATGAAGCGTGCCATTTGGGTCAACTCTGCCAGTCGCGCACCGCGCGCGCCATTGCGCTCTGTATGGGCACGGCAATAGCCCAGAAAACTCGCCGTACTCAGCCCGATCAGCGAAAGACGGGACTCAACGATTCGATGCCAGACAGGATGCGGCTCCTCCAGCCAGAATTCAGGAGGCGTGAAAACCATATCGAGTGCGACAATCTGGCCCTGCCCGAGAAAATCGAGAAAGCGATGGAGCGAGAAGCCGGTTTCGTCGACATCACCAGCCTGGTTACGCTCGCCGTGACCCTTTTCACGCTGCGTCACAACGACATCCTGACAGGATTGCAGCAGGATATCGCGTGCCGAGGGCAGAAAGACTGCCTTGAGATCGGTATCAGAAGCAGGCGTATCGGTGCCGTAGAGATGCGATCCCGCCACCATGCGAATGACGGGTGTCATGGCCGTGATTTTTCCCAGGCATCCAGCAAGTCGCCGAGTTCGCGATGAAGCCTGTGATCTCCCTTGGTCAGAAGCGGCATGAGCTGCTTCATCTCGCGCAGAAACGTCACGGCGAAATCCTTGTCGTGACGAACGATCGAACGGGCATTGTCCAGAAGGTCAGCCAGCTTGATCGTCTGTCCCTCGGCACTTGCCCGTGCCGAGTGGGCCCGGTCAATCGCCTTGCGCGTCTCGCGGTTACCATCCTCAGGGCGGCTCACATCTGTCAGCATCTCGACAAGGCTCCCGACATCGGAACCGAATACGGCGTCGATCTCGGCCTGGGTAACGGGTGTGTCTTCAACGACGTCATGAAGCCAGGCCGCAGCCACCGCCTCGGGCCGTCCACCCGCTGTCGCCACGATCAGCGCCACGGCCTCAGGGTGAACGATATAATCCTGGCCGTCATATTTGCGTTTCTGCCCGATCGAGGCATGGGCTCTGGTCGCGAATATCTTGGCGCGACGCACAAGGCCATTCATTGACGTGCTTCTTTCCTTCTTCTCCGCCGGACATTCCCGGTCAGGATGCCATCCTAGCCCGGGCACAGGCGGGAAGGCGCCTCACAGCTGAGCGATCAGCGCTCTGAACCGAGCCTTAGCGTCCGCCCGAGGCTGAGACCGGCACCGAGCCATGCAATGATCATCGCACAAAGCAGGCAAAGCGTTGAGGCATGGGTACTGAAACGAAAGACACTCGCCACCAGCAGCGCGCCCAGCGTCTGCCCGCCGAGCCGGGCGACTGAAACAAGCCCGCTGGCACTCCCCTCGCGGCCACGGGGGGCAGCAAGCATCATGACGCGATTATTGGGAGGCTGAAACATGCCAAAACCCGACCCAGCAAGCCATGTGCGCCAGATGATGTCGAAATTGGACGCATCGTTCGGCAGCATCCACAACAGGGCAAAGCCGCAACCTGTTATAGCAAGACCAAGGCTCGAAAGCTGCGCTGCCGGTATCCTGTCCGTCCAACGCCCGATCAGGAACGACATGCTGGCCACGCCCACGGCCCAGGGCGTAATCAGAAAACCCGTTACGGTCACGGGCCGCTGGAATACCGTTTCCAGCGTGAACGGCATGGCAATGATAAAGAAATTCGACGCGACGAAACCGGTCATGCCGACAATAAAAGCGATCAGGAAAGACGGCACGCCCAACAGATCGACAGGCACGACCGGCTCGCTGCTTCCCCGCTGATGCCGCAGCAGAGCCAACCAGCAGGCCATGCCGATGCCAGACAGTGCCAAGGCGCTGAAGAGACCGCCATGTACCAGATCATCAACGCCGATCACCGTGAAGGTAAAGGCTGCGACGGTCAGACAGATTGCGGCAAGATCGACCGCCTTCTCCGAACGGGGTGTCACCGGTAGGGCGAAACTGGCCATGCCAAGAGCAAACAGCCCAAGCGGCACATTGATCCAGAAAATCCACGGCCAGTCTGCCACTGACATGACCAGTGAGCCCACCGTCGGACCGAGCGCCACCCCGGTGCCAATGATCAGCCCGTTGAGCGCGAGGCCCTTGCCGAGCGCTTCCTTGGGATAGATGAAGCGGATAAGCGCGATCGCCACGCTCATGATACTGGCCCCACCAACCCCTTGAAGAGCGCGGGCCAGAGCCAGTTCAAGCAGGCTGTGAGACAGGGCGCACAGCACGGACGCCACGAGGAAGATCGCAATACCCACCCGGCACATGCGCGCAAAGCCGATGCGGGCGCCAAGAGAAGCCAGGGGCAGCAGCATCGATAATGACGCCAGCTGATAGGCATTGATCACCCAGATCGACTGCGACGAGGCGATATGCAGATCATGGGCAATGCTCGGCAAGGCGACATTGGCCACGGCATAATCGAGAACAGAGAGCAGTACGGCAAGCGCAACGGCGAGCATCGCCTTGGCGCGTTCCCAGCCGTAAAGCCCCTCACCGTGCTGCACCATGGCCATCGCTCAGGGCTGCGCCATGAAGACGCGCTGGAAAAGCGCATTGGTCCAGCTCATGCCCTGGAGGAACAGCGCCGCATCAAAACGAGGGGCACCGTCGCGCAGAAAGGCATGCTGGCCATCGACTTCGTGCCATTCAAGCGCCACTTCCGCCTGCTCCAGCGCATCGCGGATCTGGCGACGGCCCTCATAGGGCACATGCGGATCATGACGGCCCCAGACCATCATGATCTCGCCTTTGATCTCTGCCGCGCGGGCGAGCGTACCGTCATGGCGCTCACCGCCCAGCGTGCCAGTGTGCAGATCGGTCGCATAGAAACAGCCTGTCGCCTCAATGGCCGGATTCAGCGCCGCGCGGAAGGCAAGATGCCCCCCAAGGCAGACACCGAAAGCCCCAAAGCGGCCGCTGCACGCCTCATGACCGCGCAACCAGTCTATCAACGCGACATTGTCGCTGTCGAACTGCCCGACAGGCTTGGTGTATTTCAGCTCATTGCCGCGATCCGTGCCGGGCTTGTCATAGGCCAGAACGCAGCCCGCCGCCTCGTATTCGTGATAGACTTCGGGAACGGCCACCAGATAACCCTGCCCCGCAATCATGGCGGCCAGACGCTCGATCGGCGCCGTTACCTGATAGATTTCCGAAAACAGCAGAATGGCCGGGAAGCGCCCCTCTTTTGTGGGGCGGAACAGATGCACGCGCATCTTGCCGGTCGGGGTGTCGATATCCGCTTTCTCGTCGGTGCGAATCAGCATGCCAGATCTCCCTGTTCGGTCTTGGCGCCCCGGCTTTTTCGGGGTGAGAGAAACCACCCGACAGAAAAGAGGCATGACGCGGCGCCAGAAGCGAAATGATCCTTTTGCATAGTCCGGTTCAGGCCGGGGCGCCATGCCTGCCGGCCATCGCGACTCGTTTCACGGCTTTAGGAAGAGTTGGATCGATCCAGATTTTTTTTGACGCCAGACCAGCCCTGACGCGGCTTGTAAGATTCCTGCCCAATATGTGAACATCAGACGCGTCTCAACACGTTGACAGAAATCCGTTTCCGGTCCCGAGATCACGCCATGTCTGCGCTATTTGCCATCTCCCTCGCCACGGCCGCGATCCTCGCGATCGTCGTTCTCATCGCCTATTTCAGGCTCAACCCCTTCATTGTCCTCTTCACGACCTCGCTGGCTCTGGCCCTTGCCGCCGGTATGCCTGCCGACAAGGTCGTCAAATCCTTCGAAGAGGGCGCTGGCCATGTTCTGGGCCATGTCGGCACCGTCATCGCGCTCGGCACCATGCTGGGCAAGATGCTGGCGGAGTCTGGCGGCGCAGACAGGATTGCCCTGACCATATCGAGCTGGGCCGGACGATCGCGCGTCGACTGGGCCATGATGGTCATTGGTCTGCTGATCGGTCTGCCGGTCTTCTTCGAAGTCGGCTTCGTGCTGCTGATCCCGCTCGCCTTCGTGCTGGCGGCGCGTACCGATACGCCGCTTTTGCGTGTTGCCCTGCCTATGGGCGCGGCGCTTTCCGTCACCCATGCCATGATCCCGCCCCACCCGGCGACGCTTCTGGCGCTCTCGGCCTATCACGCCAATACGGGCCACACGATCTTTCTCGGCATCCTGATCGGCACGCCCATCGCGATTATTGCAGGGCCGCTCTATGCCCGGTTCATCGCGCCGCGTGTCCCCCTGACCGAGGAAAACCCGCTGGCGGAGCAATTCGTCAATCGCGAGCCGCCGAAGAACATGCCCGGTTTTGGCATCACGGTTTTCACGATCCTCTCACCCGTGGTTCTGATGCTGATCGCCTCGATTGCCGATCGCGTTTCCGCCCCCGGTACCAGCCTCAACACGGCGCTGCATTTCGTCGGCAATACCGATATCGCCCTGGTTCTGGCCGTCATTCTCTCCTTCTATGTGCTGGGTCTCGCCCGAGGATTCTCGCGCGACACCATTCTGAAGTTCACCAATGAGTGCCTTGGCCCGACCGCGCTTATCATGCTGCTGGTCGGCGCGGGCGGCGGCTTCGGGCGTGAGCTGGTCGATAGCGGTGTGTCCAAGGTCATCACCGATACGGCACTCGACTTCAATGTGCCCATTCTGGTGCTGGGTTGGCTTCTGGCGGTCATCGTTCGCGTTGCCTGCGGTTCTGCCACGGTTGCCATGAGCACGGCATCGAGCATCGCTGGCCCCATCCTGCTCAAGAGCCACGGCGTCTCGCCGGAGCTCATGGTGCTCGTGACCGGCGCCGGATCGGTCGCTTTCGGCCCGATGAACGATGCAGGCTTCTGGCAGATCAAGGAATATCTCGGCCTGACCGTGCCTCAGACCATCAAGACCTGGTGCGTTATCGAGACCCTGATTGCCTTCCTCGGCCTCGGCTTCTGCCTTCTGGCCTCAATGGTGATCTGACGGATCATCCTGCTCACTGGCATGCGCCCTTAAAACGAGGGGCATGCCAGTCTCGTAAGCTAGCCGACACAACAGCGAACTGCAGCAGAGCGCGACGCACTCAGCGTGCCGTGGGCCTGACGCATCGACCGAACGCATCTCGCGGTGCGGCCCGTCGATCAGCAGGTTCCGGCTGGGATAGCGTAAGTTACCGTGTCAGCTCGAAACTATGATCGATAAGATCGAATAGGGTTTCTCGCTTCACCCTGCCGTCGAGCAGGACACTCAGCCAATGGGTCTTGTTCATGTGATAAGCAGGCCGGTATCCGGGCTGGGTCTTCAGATCATCCACTTTCATGGGCGGAGATTTGACGTCGATTACGTTACACTCCCCTCTCCCTCAAGACCGAGCCGGTCTCTCGCGATAGTCATAAGCAGGCAGAACCATTTCTCGTCACCCGGATGACGGAAAACTGCATAATCCGGATATTTCGCGAAAGGATAATCGGGGCCGATACCGTAACGGCGCTGAATGTAGTCCAGTATTTCCGATCTTTTGACCATGTTCTTTCTCTTTCTGAGAGCAAAAACCTTCCTGAATGAAGCGTGCTGACGCAATTTCAGGCGCTCGCTTCAGACAAGATCAGTAACGCAGACGTTTGGTATCCGATGCAGGAATGCTCCCGTCAGGCGAGGATGGATCGGGTGAAATGATCGAGGCAGACGGACCGCCACGCCTCGCCTGCAGGTGACAGAACATGGTCGCGACGCGTTGCGAGGGCGAGTTCGAAACCCATGGTCGGTGCCAGCAGATGCAGCGCGTTGAGACCCTCCATCCAGCTTCCACGACACAGGGCGGAGGGCACGATTCCAAGACCCACACCGGCCCGCACCATGGCCATCAAAAGATAGATATCGCCTGTGCGCCCTGCCGCTCTGGGCACGGCACCATGCTCTGCATAGGCCTGGGCGATAAAGCTGTTGATCTTGAAGTCTTCCCTGAGCAGCACCACGCGCTCTTGCAGGATATCGGCCAGACAGCAGCTTTTGCTGTCGCTCAGGCGGTGCTGGTCAGGCACGACGAGACAGAGATGATCCCGCCCGAGTGGGTAGAGGTGCAGATCCTTTTCACCAATCGGGAGGATGAGCGCTGCAATTTCGGTCTGACCTCCGCGCAATCGGGGAATCAGCCTGTCCGACGGGCATTCGTCGATCTCGAGCATCACCCCTGGATACTGGCTGCAGAAACTCTCGATGATCGCCGGAAAACAGATCGAGGAGATGGCGGGGGGCACTGTCACGCGCAAAGGGCCTTCGAGGCTCTCCCTGTCAGCCGCAAGCATCTCGCGCAACGCAATTTCCTCGCGCAGGGTACGCTCGGCATAGCGGCGGAATATCTCGCCCTTCTCGGTCAGCAGCACCGCTTTCTTGCTGCGTATGATCAGCCTTGTTCCGAGCTTGGCTTCGAGTGCCTGAATGCTCTGGCTGATGGAAGGCTGACTGATGTTCAGGGCCTCACTGGCTTTCACGAAGCCTCCCTGACAGACGACACTCAGAAAATGATTGAGCTCACGAAAGGTGATCTGGGGCTGGGTCATAGTCAATCACCTATCTTCTCTATCAAAAGATCATATTATCTTATGTGTTGTCTTTTCGGTAGAGCCTTGGAAATCCAACCGATGGAAGGTTTCCGAGATGAGTTCGACCGTCATTGAGCATCTACTGGATAGACTTGCAGCCCTCGGCATAGACCATGTTTTTGGCGTTGCCGGCGATTACGCTTTCCCGATCGAAGATGCTGTCTGTGCCCGCGACGACATGCGCTGGGTCGGCAGCTGCAACGAACTCAACGCTGCCTACAGCGCCGATGGCTACGCGCGCATGAAAGGCATGGCCGCGCTCAGCACGACCTATGGCGTTGGCGAATTGAGCGCCCTCAACGGCATCGCAGGCGCGTATGCCGAGCATCTGCCGCTTATCCATATCGTCGGCATGCCTGCCTCTGTGGTCATGAAATCGGACCGCCTGGTGCATCACTCGCTCGGCAACGGGACATTCATGGCGTTTTATGAGGCCTGTGCGGCCTTCACCTGCGCTCGCGCCATTCTCACCCCTGAAAACTGCGTCGAGGAAATCGACAAGGCGCTTGCAGCACTCAAGACCCACCGTCGCCCGATTTATTTCGGGATCCCTTCAGATCATGCCGGAGCCGAGGCAAAACCAGCTACGCCCGCGCCTGTTGCAGCACCGGCGAGAGACGACGCAAGACTTGCGTCCGTCGTCGAGCGTATCACAGCGAAATTGCAGGCCAGTTCACAGAGCTGCATTCTGCCGGGTAATCTCTGCGACCGTTTTGGCGCACTGGCTCTGGCGCGTGAGTTTATCAGGCAATCCGGCCTGCCCCATGCCACGATGTTTGCAGACAAGGGGATGGCGCTCGAATCCTCCCCTCTTTATCTGGGCCTCTATTACGGCCATCTGCTTCACGAGAACATCGCGTCTTTCGTCGAGGCAAGCGAAGTCATCCTCGGTATTGGCGTCCAGCTTTCGGATTTCAACACAGGTGCCTTCACCGCACGACTGCCTAAAGCGCGTCTCATCAACATCCTGCCCGACCACGTCATGATCGGTGGGGAACGTATCGACGGCATTGCCATGGCTGATGTTCTTCAGGGGCTTATCGCCTCCTGCACGAACCTGCCCCGTTTTGGCGGGACCGTGCCACATCAGAAACTTCCTAAAGCGTCAGACGGGGCAGCGCTTTCTTCAGGGACGCTCTATCACGATATCCAGACCCTGCTGCGACCCGGCGACATCGTTGCGGCGGAGACAGGCAATGCCTCCATGGGCCTGTCTGAAATCCGTCTGCCGGATGGCTGCGCCTATCACAACCAGACACTCTGGGGGTCGATAGGCTGGGCTACTCCCGCCGCATTCGGCATGGCCATGGCCGAGCCCGACAGACGGGTCGTGCTCGTGACCGGTGAAGGCTCGCATCAGCTCACCACGCAGGAACTGAGCCAGTTCGCCCGGTTTGGCCGCAAGCCGGTTGTGCTCATCATCAACAATGACGGCTATCTCATCGAACGCCTGCTCTGCGCAGATGGCGAAACCTACTACAACGACCTCGCCCAGTGGCGTTACAACCTGCTGCCCGAGGCTTTCGGCTGTCATGACTGGGTTGTCAGCTCGGTCAGCACGCGTGAGGCCCTTCTGGCAGCTTTCGAGGCCTGCAATACCGACACGCATCGCGCGCATTTCATCGAAATCAAGATGAAGCGCTACGACGCCGCTCCTGTCGCCATGGCACTGCATGGCGCGATCGACACGCTCTATGACAGCTGAGCCACCTATCAACCAGACGGATTGACCCTGCCATGCCCCCCTGTGCCGCCTGCGCCACACTCGATACAGCCGACACACTGATGCCCGATAACGCACCTGACGCCAACGTAGCTGAGGAAACAGCAACGCCCTACGCGCCGGGGCTGCGTCACACCCTGGCTGAAGATGTCTATGCCTTTCTGATTGGCTGCTCGCTTATCGTCATGGGGCTGGTCTGTCTGCACAAGGCAGGGCTGGTGACAGGCGGCATGGCCGGCATCGCGCTGCTTCTGTCCTATCTGGTTCCGGTATCGCCTGGGATGTTGTTCACGCTCATCAACATTCCCTTCCTTGCCTTTGCGCTGCGTGCCATGAGCCCCGGCTTTGCCGTCAGGACCATGATCGCCAGTTGCGGCGTGACGTTTTTCGCAGGGCTGATGCCACGCGTCATTACGGTATCGGAAATCGACCCTCTGTTTTCTGCGCTCTTTGCAGGCACCATCATCGGGTTGGGTATTCTCTGCCTGGCACGCCATCAGGCAGGGGTCGGTGGTACCGGCATCGTCACGCTATGGCTTCAGAAAACGCGTGGTATCAATGCAGGGCGTGTGCAGATCTCGATCGATATCGTCATCATGGCAATCTCGGCGCTGTTCCTGCCAGCGCACAAAATCCTGCTTTCGCTCCTAAGCGCCGCTGCCACGAGCGGGATCCTGATCGTCTATCACCGCCCGGGTCGCTATATCGGGCACTGAAACAAAAAGGGGGCCGAAGCCCCCTTTTCGCATCGATCAGGGAAGCGTTTCGAGAAACACCTCTGAAGTCATCGGATGGGAAAACATGGGGTAGGTATAGGTAATGGCGGCCTCATGCTGCGCCTGAGACAGCGTGGCGGTGCAATCTGTCAGGGTCACCACGTCATAGCCACGCTCATAGGCGCTGCGCATTGTCGATTCGACACAGCAATCAGTCAGCAATCCCCCCAGGGCAATGCGCGTGATGCCATTCTGACGCAGCACAAAATCGAGATTGGTGCTGGCAAAGCCGCAAAGGCCGCGCTTGCCCGCAATCACGATATCGCTCTCATGGGGCTTCAGACTGTCGACAATCTGCGCGCCCCAGCTACCGAGACGAAAGGCATTTGTCGCCTTGACCCCGGCCAGAATACCATAGGGCGCCGCCGAGAGTTCAGGATATCCTGACGCAAACTCGATCGGGACCCAGATAATCCTGACGCCCTTATCACGCGCTTCTTTTACCAGCGCTTCAGTATGCGCCAGCATGTTGGTCCGGTTCAACTCGCTGCGCACGCCCTCATGCAGGGCGCCTCCCTCTGAAAGGAAGTCGTTCTGATATTCAATCAGGACAAGCGCGGACTGACTCATGACTTGTTCTCTGCATAAGGGTTTTTCGTGCCACGCAGCTGCAGACGGATAGGCGTTCCCGGCAGGTGGAACGTCTCGCGCAGCCCATTCACCAGATAGCGCTTATAGGCATCGGGCAGCATCTCGGCACGCGTGCCGAAAAGGATGAATGTCGGCGGACGCGACTTCGCCTGCGTCATGTAGCGCAGCTTGAGGCGGCGCCCATCCACCAGAGGCGGCTGGTGACGCTCGAGAGCGCCTTCGAACCAGCGATTGAGTTCGCCTGTCGTGACACGGCTGTTCCAGACCTCGTGTGCACGACGCACGGCGGGAAGCAGCTTGTTCACCCCTGCCCCGGTCAGCGCGGAGAATGTCACGACGGGGATGCCGCGCATCTGGGCGAGCGATGTCTCGATACGATCGGCAATGGCCTGACGCGTGGCGGCGCGATCTTCGACCGCATCCCATTTGTTCAGGGCCAGCACACAGGCGCGGCCTTCACGCTCGATCAGTCGGGCAATCTGCAGGTCCTGCTCATGCACACCGAGCGTGGCATCAAGCGTAAGGACAACGACCTCGGCCATCTTCAGGGCCTCGATCGAGGCTGAAACCGACATGCGCTCAAGATCCTGCTCGATACGGGCCTTGCGACGCAGGCCAGCCGTATCGACAAGCTGGATCGGGCCGATCTCGTCATGCAGCGACACGGCAATCGAATCGCGCGTCAGACCCGGTTCCGGCCCGGTGATCATGCGTTCTTCGCCCAGCAGGCAGTTCAGAAGCGTCGACTTGCCTGCGTTCGGGCGACCAACGATCGCGAGACGCAAAGGCCCTGCCGGACGCTCTTCAATCTCTTCGCTTTCGTCTTCCACGGGCTTGCTGCGCGAGCGGGTCTTGATCCGCACACGCTCGCCTTCGGGCAGACGGTCGGCAATCTCGCCCATGAGATGGGCAATGCCCTCGCCATGTTCTGCCGAGAGCGCCAGAGGCGTCCCCAGACCAAGCGAATAGGCCTCGATCACCTCATTGGTGGCTGCCGAGCCTTCGGCCTTGTTGGCCAGAAGCAGGACAGGCTTGTTCTGCTTGCGCAGCCAGGCCGCGAAATGCTTGTCGGCAGGTGTCACACCAGCGCGCGCATCGATGCAGAACAACACCAGATCGGCCTGCGCCACGGCAGATTCAGATGACGCACGCATACGCCCGTAAAGCGTATCGGGCGCGGCCTCTTCAAGACCAGCGGTATCGATCAGTCGGACCTTGCGCCCGCGAAGGAGCGCCTCTCCTTCCTTGCGATCGCGCGTTACGCCCGGCATGTCAGACACGATGGCCTGACGACGCCCTACCAGCCGGTTGAAGAGAGTCGATTTGCCGACATTGGGACGCCCGGCAATAACGACGAGCGGAAGGGAGAGAGAGTCAGTCACGGATTAACCATATGCGTTCAGATTGCCATCCGTAGACAGCACAAGCACCTTGCCGTCACAGATGATGGGTTCGACCAGCGTAGGCAGCTTGGTCTTGAGAGGGGCATCGGCCTTGCCGGTCACGGCGTCAACAACCTGCAGTCCGGTCTCTTCAAGCGACGAAACGCAAACCAGCTTGCCATCGCCCATGACCGGGCCAAGCCAGGTCACGGCGTATTTCTGCTTGGTCTCGTTCTTGAAGCGGCGCAGGTCATGAATCCAGCGCACATGGCCAGACAGACGATCAAGGCAGGCAAGCTGCTGATCGGACGAGATGATATAGAGCCAGTCACCCACGATCAGTGGCGTGTTCTGACCGCTGGCTTCGCGCTCCCACAGGCGACGGCCGGAGCGCATGTCGATGGCGACAAGCACCTTCGAGAGCGAAATTGCGTAAGCCGTACCGTCCTTGATGACCGGCGCCCCGCGGACACAGGCCAGATCGAGCATGGCGCCACGACCATTGGAACCACCGAGCGAATCGCTCCAGACCAGCTCGCCCGATTCGGCGCGCAGTGCCACGAAATCGCCACTGCCGAACCCGGCCACGACGACGCCATTCGCAACGGCAGGGGCGGCCTGACCGAAGATGACCGTATCGGCTTCAGTCGCCTGATAGGTCCATATCTGTTCGCCGGTTTCGGCATTGAGCGCGAACAGACGCTCATCGATGGTGCCGAAGAAGACGCGCCCATCGACGATGGTCGGCGCCGAACGCCCGGGTACCACTGTCTCGGCACGCCATTTGACCTTGCCCGTCTCGGCAACGACGGCAATCACCTGACCGACGCCGTCAACGATGTAGAGCGTGTCACCGGACACACCCAGACCGCCGCCGATATCGCTCGAACGCGATTTGCTGCCCTTGGGGATGAACGTCCAGAGAGGGCTCATGGCAGGCCAGGTCCAGGCACGCACGGTGCCGACACCGTCACGGGTATAGATGCGGCCTGCATCAATGACCGGCGGCGACTGGATGGCACCACGTCCGTTCGGACCGAGTGCTGCAAAATGCAGGAAAGCAGGCTCGGACACGCCATGGCCGATGGAACGCGACCAAGCAAGATGCGGCCCGGCCCAGTTCGTGTTGACCGAAAGATGGTCAGGCACACGCCCAACGACAGGATAGGCAGCGACAGGCTGTGCCGGCGGCAGAACGATCGGCGTATGATCTTCCTCGTCGATCACCAGACCGGCGCCGGTGGACAACACGTCATAGCGCTTGCCTGCCAGAACGGGCTTGGGATCATCCTTGAAAATGCCACAACCGGAAAGCAGGGCCGTGCCTGCCAGAGCCGAGCCCAGAAAAAAGCGACGGCCGGGCGCACGCACTATGGTCTTGTTCTCGATAGGCATCAGCCGGCTCCGCCAAAGGTTTGCAGAAGAATGGAAGCGCGCTGTCTTACACCGTCAGGCGCATCGGGAGACTGGGCGAGGCCCAGCAGAAGACTATGGGCTTCGTCACGCTGCTTGGGAGTCGCATCGGCGCGCAGATCAAGCGCGACGAGGCTCTCCTGAGCGAAAGCGCGCCACGGACCCGTATTGGCGGCGAGGAGTTCGAGCTGCTTGCGCGTCTCGGTCACATCGGCATCGTTGATATGGCTGTTGAGCAGAAGCAGACGGGCTAATGCCTTGAGTGACGGATTGGCGTCCTGCGTATCAATCACGCCCTGCCACGCCTTTCTGGCGCCTGCCATATCGCCTTTCTGGGCGAGAAGCTGTGCCAGCCTAAGAGCAGAAAAGCTGCGTGTCGCACCGGGCGCAGTCGAGGCGAGATCGGCCAGAATCGCCTGATTCTGCTTTTCGGATTGGGCGCGCAACGTCGCATCCGGCTGAGGCGCCTGGAGCGCCTCTATCGCCGTGAAATAGCGCCCCGAAGCCTCTGCCTGGGCCTGATGATGGCGATGGTTCTGCCACTGCCATCCACCGACGCCAATCAATGCGATCAGTGCCGCACCGATCGCTACACCTCCGAAACGCCGGGCGGTAGCGCGCAGCTCAGCTGCACGCATTTCCGCCTGGGCCTGACTGAAAAACTCGTCTGCCACCGTGATCCTCTTGCGACACTATCGCGGCGAGCATACAGACGCCGCGACAATGCGGCAAATCGCTTTGTCATTATGCTGTCGCATCGGTCAAACTTCGGCCACAAGCACTCCTTACAGAGACCATTTGTCACAGGAGAGACCCCTTCTATGCGTTCAGCGCCCGGTATGAAGATGGCGAGACGACGTTTTCTCGTCAGCCTTCCCCTGATCGGGATCACCACCCGCAGCGCCTTCGCAGCCGACGCGGCCGCAGTTCCCCCGCCGGAAGCACAGCATGACGCGCTCGCCGTTATCGCCCGACGCTTCGAGAAAGAGTCAGGCGGCCGCATTGGTGCTCATCTCTTCTGCCCGGAGACCGGCGCCGCCCTGTCATGGCGTGGCGAAGAACGCTTTCTGATGTGCAGCAGCTTCAAGGCGTCGCTGGTTGCCTGCGTTCTCGAACGCTGCGACAGGGACGTTGATGACCTGACTCATCGACTGGCTTTCGTCGATTCCGACTTCAAGGACAACTGGGCCCCAGTTGCCCGCGCAAACCAGGATGCGGGCAGTCTCAGCATCGCGGCGCTTTGTGCTGGCGCTGTCACCATGAGCGACAACATCTGTGCCAATATGCTGCTGCGCCATATCGGCGGGCCAGCCGCGCTGACCCGTTTCTGGCGTGAGAGCGGCGATGATGTGACCCGTCTCGATGCGTTCGAGCCCGAACTCAATCGTCCCTCTGCCGACCCGCAGGCCAACACCACAAGCCCTGTTGCCATGGCGCGCACGCTGCACCGACTGATCCATGGCACACTGCTGCACCCCCATTCCGCAGCGCTTCTGCGCGGATGGATGATCAGTTGCACGACCGGAACCCATCGTCTGCGCGCGGGGCTTCCACCACACTGGGTCGCCGGAGACAAGACCGGTAATAATGGCAAGGATATCAGCGCCGATATCGCTTTTGCCGCACCCGAAGGCCAGGCAGGAAAATCGGTCATCATGACCGCCTATACGGCGGGCGGAACACCGGACGAAACGCGGTTTCGCAAGGTGTTTCATGACATCGGCGCCCTGGCGCCCCAGCTTGTCGGCTGAACGCGAAAAGGGTGGGGTTGCCCCCACCCTCTCACAAAATTCTCAATGACGCAGCCTTGCGGCTTCGGTCCTGGCTGACAGCACTCAGTGCTTGGCGAGTTTTTTGCCAGCCGTCGTCAACTCGGCAGACATATGACTGAAATTGGCAGCAATGCGCTGCTGCACGCCAGTGCTGACCGCGTGGATCTTGGCAATACGATCGCGCGCATCTTCGCTGATTGCCTGCTCTTCCTTCTGGGCGGCTGACGCGACGCAGCTGTTATAGGCGCGCGCCTCCTTTTCGTAGGCCTGAAACTTGTCGACACTCGCATTGTAATGCGCCGTATCGGTCGCAGTGATTGCCGGAGCGGAAGGCTCCTGCCCGCATTTGGCACGCGGGTCAGCAAGCGCCGAGGAGGCGCTTATGCTGGCACAGGCAAACGAGGCGGAAAGAAGCGAAAAAACGATACGTTTCATGATCGAGCGGGCTGCCGGTTACAGATGAAGAACAGAAGAGGTATTTGCACAGTAATTACGGCGCAAATCGGGCCAGACGACCGATCGGCTTCGTGACGATTTCATCGTCTCGCATGACGATCGTCCCACGCACGATGGTACCAACCGGCCAGCCGGTTACGCGCTTGCCGTCAAAGGGTGTCCAGCCAACCGGGCTTGCAATCCAGTCATTGCGGATTTCACGCTGCGCCTTCAGATCGACCAGGGTGAAATCGGCGTCAAAGCCGACTGCCAGACGCCCCTTGGTCTGCAATCCGTAGATGCGCGCAGGCCCCGCGGCCATGAGATCGACCAGACGGGTCAGGCTCAGGCGCCCGGCATTCACATGGTCGAGCATCACGGGCAGAATCGTCTGCACACCCGTCAGCCCCGCCGGGCACAGAGGCCAGGGCTTTTCCTTCGCCTCGCGAGGATGGGGCGCATGATCGGAGGAAACCACATCGACGCGCCCGTCACGCACAGCTGCCCAGCAAGCGTCATAATGACGCTGGTCACGAATAGGCGGGTTCATGACTGCATAGGCGCCGAGCGTCTCATAGCATTCCGGCCCAACCTGAGTGAGATGATTGACCAGAATCTCGACGCTGACATGAGAGCGATGCGCTGCAAGCCAATCGAGCTCCTCAGCGGTGGAGGTATGCAGGATATGCACCGGTCGGCCGGTCTTGCGGGCGAGTGCCGTGATACGCCGCGTACCAAGAAAGGCGCATTCTTCATCGCGCCAGATCATGTGGTTCACATGCGGCATGCCGGTCTCGAAAAGCGGCTTGCGTGCCTGAAGACGATATTCATCTTCCGAATGGAAAGCCACGCGGCGATGCCCGCTGCGAAGCACCGCCTCAATGCCCTCGTCATCCTCGATCATCAGATCGCCGGTCGATGACCCGGCGAAGACCTTGATCGCGCACACGCCCTCTTCCTGCTCCAGCGCAGCCAGTTGCGGCGTGTTGGCGCGTGTGGCACCGACATAGAGCCCCATATCGATCAGGGCATTCTCGGCTACCGTGCGTCGTTTGTCGGCAATGGTTTCGGCGGAGGTAATCGAGGGTGAGGTGTTCGGCATGTCGAACACCATGGTGATACCACCCAGCGCTGCGGCGCGTGTTCCGGTGGCAATGGATTCGATGGCGGCATTGCCCGGATCACGCAGATGGACATGCGCATCGATCATGCCGGGCAGAACATGCAGCCCTGTTGCGTCAATCTCCTGGGCGGCGCTTTCCTCGGCGGTGACGGAAAGGCTCGCGATGCGGCCCTCTTTAACACCGAGATCGGCTTGCGCCTCTCCCCAGGGAAAAACACAGGTGCCGTGCCTGATGATCAGATCGTAATGCATGGTTTTCTCCTCAGTTCCGGGAGCCGGTGCCAGAATAGGCAAGGGTTTCGAAAACATCGCCTTCGAAAGACCCGGTCTCGATGTGAATGCGGTGCCACAGGGCATAAAACAATAGTGCCCAGGCCGCATGGCGCTCGCGCCGACCCTCAGCACGGGTGAAAAGCGCCTTGATGGTTTCAGGAGCAACAAGCCCCTTGAAGGCGGCACTGTCTGCGACGAGCGGCCCCAGACGAGCGCCCTGCGCCGCGATCCATTCCCCGACCGGCACGGTAAAGCCCTGCTTGGGCGCAAAGGGCGTTGCACCCGGCACGTTCTTCTCAACCCAGCGGCGCATAAGATATTTCCCGTGCTTGCCCTGAACCTTCAACGAATCCGGCAGAGACCACGCCAACGCCGAAACAGCCGGATCCAGCAGCGGGGTGCGCCCCTCTATGGCATGAGCCATCAGGCAGCGATCAAGCTTGATCAGCAGATCATTGGGCAGCCATTCCCGCAGATCGAGCGCCTGCACGCTGCGCAGCCGGGTCTCCTCGTATTGTGGTGCAAAGGCCTCACGCCACTTTCTGCCAGTGGCAAGCGGGCAAATTCCGTCCATCATCCCGCGACGCCATGGCAGACGCCCGCCACGCCACCACGGGCGCATGGCGCGCCGATAGCGGCCATAACCGCCGAATAATTCGTCACCCCCCTCACCGCTGAGAATGACTGTCACGTCCTTGCGCGCCTCACGTGCCAGAAACCAGCTGGGAATGACCGCATAATCGGCCACCGGATCATCAAGACAGGCGACGATCTGCGGCAGATGACGCCAGACCATCGCCTCCGTCACCGTCAGGACATGATGCTGCGCGCCGAGTGTACGGGCGAGTTCCGCTGCCTGAGCGCTCTCATCGATGGCACCCGTATCGAAACGCGCTGTCCATGCCAGAGGCGCGCCATTCCCCAGACGGGTCATGGCGGCGAGCACCGCGCTGCTATCGATGCCGCCGGAAAGAAACATGCCAAATGGCACGTCAGCGCGCTCATGCGCCTGAACGCTGTCCATAAGCGCCGCATCAAGACGGGCGAGCGCTGTTTCCTCAGTGAGGCTTTTGTCGATTTTACCGTGAAAGGCGGGCTGCTTCCTTGCCTGGTCGAGTACCCCATCAACAAAGCGCAATGTCTCACCGGGGAGCACACGCATGATGCCGGGATAGATCGTCTCACGCCCGGCAACGAATTGCGCCTGCAAAAGCTGGTCGCGCGCCTCGGGGCGAATGCTTCGCGGCAACAGATCGGTCGCCAGCAGCACCTGCGGCTCGGAGGCGAAAATCACCCCGCTCTGAATCTGGGCATAATAGAGAGGCTTGATACCGAACGGGTCACGGCTGAGGGCTACAACTGTCTGCGGGCCACCCCCGTCGAGCAGGGCGATGGCATACATGCCACGCAACTCAAACGTGTATTGGGTGTCGGAAAGCGGCCAGAGAAAAAGCGGAGACTCGCAATCGCTTCCCGTCTTGAACGGCTCATCGGCCAGTGTCTGGCGCAAGGCAGGATCATTATAGATCTCGCCATTGGCGACGAGGGCCGTCGCCCCCTGAATAAGCGGTTGCGCGCCTCCCTCGAGATCGACGATCGACAGACGTCGATGCACCAGGGCAGCAGACCCCGTCTCGTAAAACCCTTCACCATCGGGCCCGCGATGACGCAATGCCTGCGCCATACGCTTCAGAAGGACCGGGTCTGGCTTGTGGCCGGGTAGACAGGCAATGCCCGCAATGCCGCACATAGCCTAGCGCGCTCCGCTCTGACGGGAAGCCATGGCGGAAAGAAATTCATCCCAGCGCGCCAGAACCGTTGGTGCAGAGAACTCCCGCTCAAAACGCAGCCGCCCGTTATGGGCGAGGCGCGCGGCGAGTTCCGGTGTCTCCAGAACGCGCCCTATCGCTTCGGCCAGTGCCTGCGGGTCTTCCACCGGCGACAACAGGCCGTCTTCCGTACCTGACAGCACCTCCTCCGGCCCCTGAATGGCACTGGCCACAACCGGACGCGCGGCGGAGAGCGCCTCGATCACCACATTCCCCAAAGGCTCGATGCGCGACGGACAGACCAGAAGATCGCAGGCCTTCAGCCAGGCCCCACTATCCTGCACCCAGCCGGGCATGTGGACACGATCAGACACGCCCTCACCTGCAGCGAGTGCCGTCAGAGCCTCGCGTTCGGGCCCCTCACCTGCAATGACCAGATGAATGCCGGGCAGGCCCTTCATGGCCCGTATGAGCACATCGAAGGCCTTGTTGCGATGCAGGCGCCCAAGCGCCAGAATGAATTTCTGCCCCTCTGCCACGCAGGATGGGCGCTCAGGTGCCACGCCCGCCAGATCCGTCGCGAAATTGGGCAGATAATGCACATGATCAGCCGGCCAGCCCTCGGCGATCATCCAGCGTGCGAGCCCTCTTGTATTACCGATGAGGTCGGAACAGCGCTGGTAATTGGCCAGATCGTAATAGCCGCCCAGACGGCCTGCCATCGGCCAGGGGCCTTTGGGCAGCATGCGGGCGGCACGGCTCATCCAGGCAATCACGACCTGCGGCTCGAATTGCGTAAGGCTTCGACGCAAGCGTGGCGTTGTCATGAAATCGAGGCGCCCACCAAAACGCAGGGCTTCTGTTCTTACACCCTTCGCCGTCAAACGGGCTTCGCGGGCAGGATCACGACGCAGAATGGCCCGTACATCATGGGCCGATTCATGCTGCGCCATGCAAAGACGCTCGTAGAACAGTTCGGCACCACCGCTCGGTGCTCCGGCCATGACATGGGCAATACGCAGCGGAGAAGACGGAAGAAGACGCGTCTGGCTCATGGCTGATCTATCCTTCATCCACCAGAAGCGCACAAGCTTCCTGCACGACATGCTCGGTTGAAAGCCCTGCGATTGGCGCCTCACCCTCGGGGCCGGGTGCGGCGACAAAGCGGGCCCTGGGGCCAGTCGGGGCATATTCCGAAGCGCGGCTCGGGCCGAAAAGGCCGAGCGTTGGCACACCGGAAGCAGCCGCAAGATGCATCAGCCCTGAATCATTGCCTACAAAAAGCGCGCAGCGACGCAAAAGCGCCGTGACCAGACCCAGCCCGGCCTGTCCACCCAGATCGAGTGCACCATCGAGCGCAGCCAGAACCGGCTGGGCGCGCAGGCGCTCTTCCTCGCCCGGACCGTAGAAAATGACCGGCAACAGGCCCCTCGCCTGTATCGCCTGCCCGAGCACGACGAAGTTTTCGGCAGGCCAGATCTTGCCATCCCAGTTGGCTGTTGGTGCCAGAGCACAATACCGCCCCTCATTGGGCAGAATTTCGCTCGCGAGACGCTCCTGATCGGGGCGCGACCATGCCTGAGGCATGAGAGCGGGCCTGTCACGGAACAGGGCTGAGAGATGGCCGATACGCGCGCCCGGTCGACGCCCCCCGCGCAGGATGCGTCGACGCAGGGTCGGCAGAAAGAGAGACACGCCTGAGCCGCGCAGATCGACCACCATGTCCCACCACTGGCCGACGCATTGTGCCCACAGGCTCACCCAGTGCAGATCATAGCGTTTCTTGCTGATCACGATAACACGCTCGACGACGGGGCACGCCTCGAAATACGACGCGGCGACCGGCCCACAGGCAATCGTGAATCGCGCTGCAGGGTAACGCCGGATCAGCTCCCCCAGAGCCCCCGATGAGATGACCGCATCACCCAGACGGTTGGCAGTTATGAACAAAATCCGTTTCATCGCAGCCAGACAGGCTCCTTCAGACTGGCCACGAATTTTTCATGCGCCGCAGCGGTTTCGTCATCCGGCGGTGCCATGGGGCGCGGCTTGCGGTCGGGATTGGCGCGATAGGTCGCGACCCCGCCCCCACTGCCCGACACAGCAAGACCGAGCCCGCGCTGACGCCCTCCCATCAGCTCCAGATAGACCTCGGAGAGCAGCTTGCAGTCGAGCAGGGCATTATGGGTCGTACGGGCCGAGAGATCGATATCATGACGACGGCACAAGGCATCGAGCGAATTGGGCAGGCCGGGATACCGCTTCTTGGCCATTTCGAGCGTATCGACCATACGCTTGCGATCGAGCGCCGGCTTGCCACAGGCTTTCAGCTCGGCATTGATGAAGCCGAAATCGAAGGGCGCGTTATGCGCGATCATTTCGTCCTCGCCGATAAAGACGAGAAATCCGTCAACGATCTCGGCAAATTTCGGCTTGTCGAGCAGATCATCCAGCGTAAATCCGTGAACGCGGCTTGCCTCTGGCGGCACATCTCGCTCCGGATTGATCAGAACATGAAAATTCTCGCCTGTCGGCAGGTCATCGATCAGTTCGAGCGCCGCGATCTCGATCACTCGATCACCCGTTGCCGGGTCCAGACCCGTGGTCTCCGTATCAAAAAGGATCGACCGTTTCATCGGGCAGTCTCCAGATTCGTTATCAGGCGTTTCAATTGACGGGCGGTATGGCCGCGAGACAGCCCGTTGCGCAACAGATGATCGGCCCGTCTGTTGCGCTCGCGATCGCTCATCTGCCGGGCGAGAAGGTGACGGGCCTGTGCTTCACTGAGTGAGCGGCGCTTCATGACCCGACGCAGGCGCACGGCAAGAGGCGCCGTCACCACAATGACCGCATCGCAATCCCGATCGGCGCCGGTTTCGAACAAAAGCGGGATATCGAGCACGCAGATCCTTACCCCACGGCGCGCCATGGCCCGCAGGAAAGATCGACGTTCATCGCGCACCAGAGGATGGATGATTCCCTCAAGCGCCGCAATTTCCGCCGGATGGCCGATAACGGCCCTGCGCAATGCCACACGATCGACCACCCCGTCCCGAACCGCATCGGGCCAGAGCCGTGCAATGGCGGGCACTGCGCGACCGCCTTTTGTCTGAAGGGCATGCACGGCGGCATCGGCGTCAAAAGCCGGCCAGCCAGCCCGGCGCATGAAGCGTGCGACCGTGGTCTTGCCGGCACCCATGCCTCCTGTGAGACCCAGAACGATCATGCCTGATGCGTCTTCCTGTCAGTCCAGCGTTTCGACCAGCCGGGCACGCAGGGTCGCATCTGCCTCCGGATACGGGCCAAACCAGGCGGCGAAACCGGGCCGGGCCTGATGGATCAGCATGCCGAGACCATCGACCGCTTTCAAACTACGGGCATGCGCCGCAGCAAGCAGCGGTGTTTCGAGCGGCATATAGACAATATCCGACACAACGAGTGACGGGGATGCATGAGTCAGGCAGTCACCCCAGTCGAAACCCTCATGTCCTTTCATGCCAAGCGACGTCGTGTTCACCAGCAGTTCGACGTCTGGCAGATGTGCTGTCCAGTCCTCCCACGCGATGACGTCTCCCCCACCTAGCGCCGAGACGATCGCCTCCGCCCGGCTTTGAGTGCGATTGGCCAGGGTCAGCGTACACCCGGCATCGAGCAGCGCAGCGCAAACCGCGCGTGAGGCACCCCCTGCTCCCAGAACCAGCGCCCTGCGTGGCAGGCTGACACCGGCCTCCTTGAGGGAGTCGATATACCCCACACCATCGGTGCAATCACCTGTGACCGTACCGTCAGCCTCGAAGATCAGGGTATTGACCGAACCCGCACGCTGCGCCGGTGGGGTACGACGATCCACCAGCGCGAAGGCTGCTTCCTTGTGCGGAATCGTGACATTCAGCCCGGCGAAACCCAGCGCCTGCAAGGCACGAATGCCGGACTCAAAATCCTCCGGTGCCAGAGGAAGCCGCAGATAGAGCCCGTCGATACCGTAGCGCGCGCACCAGTAATTGTGCAGGATCGGCGAGCGCGTATAGGTCAGCGGCCAGCCCGTAACCGCCGCAAGCTTCGGCATCCCTGCCGGGAAAAGCGCCGCAAAAGCAGCCTTCGCCGCATCAAGGCTCAGTTCTCCCCGGAGATGGCGTTCCAGTAGAGCGGCAATAGCCGCGCCAGTCTCTGTGCCCACGATTTCTGTCCCGCCTCGTCTGCTATCAGATCCTGTCGGATCTCTATCTCCAGATAGGGCAGATTTGCCCGCTCTGCATGATAGGGCACGGTATAATCCGATGTCGCCGTCAGCACATAGGGCTCATTGTCACCGACGCAGAGATCACCCTCCTGCCGCAACAGATCAAGCATGATACGCGCCGAGCGTGTATCGCGATGATGCAGGATGCCCACATGCCATGGCCGGGCCACCCCGTTCATGACAGGCGTGAAGCTGTGCAGGGCAATCAGGGCCGTCGGGCCTTTTCTCGCGCCCAGAATTGTGGCGATGCAGTCATGATAGGGGTGAAGGATCTCACGCTCACGCCGCGCGCGGCAGGCCGCAGACAGGGCCTTGTTCCCGGCAATTTCCGTACGGTCAGACACCGCCGGGATGGATGTTGGATGGCCGGGTGCCCTGTTGCTGTCGATCACAAGACGCGAATAGACCTGTTCGACAAGATCGGCCCCAAGCAGGCCGGAGAGTGCGACACCAACGCCATGAATGCCGATATCCCAGGCGATATGACGCTCCCACTCCGCCTCTTCCACCCCCAGACGGTTGAGACATGACGGTACAGCTCGCCCTGCGTGATCGCTGACCAGCACGAAAGGCCCCTCGGCTGTCGCTTTCGTGATTCGATAGGGCGTCGGATCTTCGGGGCCGAGAAGAGGCAGAAATCCGGTCATGAATTGCGCGCACCATGCTGACTGACTAGGTTAGGTTCTTCTTGACCATAATCCCTACGCCATGGACAACCCCGTGACCGAGACCGAAACCAGACTGGCCAACCCGCAATGGGGTGGCCGCTTCGCCGCTGGCCCCGCCGCCATCATGGCCGATATCAATGCCTCGATCGATTTCGACCGGAAATTGTGGCGTCAGGATATCCGCGGCTCGCTGGCCCATGCCGCCATGCTGGCGCGCGTCGGCCTACTGACCGCTGCCGAAGAGCAGGAAATCCGTGACGGTCTTCATGGCATTGCCTCGGATATCGAAGCAGGGAATTTCGAGTTCTCGCAGGATCTCGAAGATATTCACATGAATATCGAAGCGCGCCTTTCAGAGCGTATCGGCGAGGCCGGAAAGCGTCTGCACACGGCGCGCTCGCGCAACGACCAGGTGGCGACGGATTTCCGCCTCTGGGTACGCGATGCCATTGACGGCATCAGTGGGCAGATCTCGGCGCTCATGCGCTCTCTGGCCACGCGCGCCTTGCTGCATGCTGCCGATGCCATGCCGGGCTTTACCCATCTTCAGGTGGCGCAGCCGGTGACGTTCGGTCACCATCTGCTCGCCTATGTGGAAATGCTGTCACGTGACCGCGACCGCCTGCGCGACGCACGGGCTCGGCTGAACGAATGCCCCCTGGGCTCGGCAGCTCTGGCCGGCACTTCCTTTCCGATCGACCGTCGCTTCACGGCGTCTCTGCTGGGATTTGACCGCCCCACGGCGAACTCGCTTGATTCGGTGTCCGATCGCGATTTCGCGCTTGAATATCTCTCGGCGCTCTCGCTGCTCGGCATGCATCTTTCGCGCCTGTCTGAAGAGCTGGTGCTCTGGTGTTCGGCCCCGTTCAGCTTCGTGCGCCTGTCTGACGGCTTCACGACCGGCTCGTCCATCATGCCGCAGAAGAAGAACCCCGATGCCGCCGAACTGGTGCGTGCCAAGGTCGGCCGCATTACCGGCGATTTCATGGGCCTGCTGATGGTGATGAAGGGCCTGCCCCTCGCCTATGCCAAGGACACGCAGGAAGACAAGGAACCGGTTTTCGATGCAACCGAAGCCGCCACCCTGTCGCTGGCTGCCATGGATGGCATGATCCGCGACATGACGGCGAATACGGACAAGATGCGCGCCCTGGCCGGGGCCGGGTTCGCCACGGCAACCGACCTGGCAGACTGGCTGGTTCGCGTGCCGCGCCTGCCGTTCCGCACGGCCCATCATGTCACGGGGCGCCTGGTTGGCATGGCGGAGGCCAAGGGATGTGACCTGGCCGATCTGACGCTCGAGGAAATGCAGACTGTCGAGGCGCAGATCGATGCCAGCATTTTCGATGTGCTGACGGTCGAATCCTCACTGGCCTCACGCACCAGCGAAGGCGGCACGGCGCCTGACAATGTCAGCCGCGCCGCACAGATCTGGCTGAGCCGTCTTGAGGAGAATGCGGCATGAGGTTTTCAACGCGGCTTTTCTGCCTCGCCCTTCTGGGTTCGGTCATGCTGACCGGCTGCGGCAAGAAGGGGGCGCCCCACGCCCCCGGCCCCGCAAGTGCCATCACCTATCCGCACTCCTACCCGCCGGAATAAGCGCGGCAAGATCCAGCGCCTTCCGCGCCAGAGCGATCAGCTCGGGTGCGGTAAGGCCCTTGGCCCTCAAGGCCCGCAGGCTCTCGGCCCCGTCACGCTTGGAGAGCTTGCACCCTGCTTCGTCAAGAAGCAGGCCGTGATGCGCGTAAAGCGGTTCGGGAAAACCCAGCAACTCCTGCAGCACGCGATGAACAGACGTCGCCTCGAACAGATCAGCACCGCGCGTCACCAGCGTGATCCCCTGACGTGCATCATCGCAGGTGACGCAGAGATGGTAGGAGACGCCGTTATCCCGACGCCCCAGCACCACATCGCCGAATGACGCCGCACGCCCAGCCACAGCCCCCTGACCAATCTCGCGCCATGACGGGCTGCCGCCAAGTCGACTGAGTGCTGCTGCCATATCGAGACGCCAGACATGCGGCTGGCCGGGCGCCTGGGTTCGGCCACGGCATCTCCCGCCATAAACCGGGCTGCCATCAGGGGCGACGCCAAGGGCGCGGGCTTTGACCTGAGCGCGTGAGCAGGTGCACGCATAGAGCAGCCCCTGATCACGCAGGCGCTCCAGAGTCGCACGATAATAGGGCAGATGATCGGACTGTCTGAGAACAACGCCGTCACTGACAAAACTGAGCCATGCCAGATCGTCCAGCAGCGCCGCTTCAAATTCGGGGAGACAACGCTGCGCGTCGATATCTTCGATACGAATCAGAAACTTACCCTGCGTGCCCGCCCTTTCGCGCGCATGGAACGCGGAAGCGACATGACCAAGATGCAGAAAACCGGTCGGGCTCGGTGCAAAGCGCGTGTGAAATCCTGTCATCAAACCTTAGCTTGCCCCGTTCACGGAAAGCTGAAATAGTCAGCTCTATCAGACAGACGGCGCGTATCTATAGGCGCTGGTTACCCGTCGCGCTTGAGATAATCCGATCGTGCTGCCCTGTAAAAGAGGATGCGATCGATGCTTGCCACCGCCCAGCATTTCCCTGCTCTTGTATTGAATGCGGATTTTTGTCCGCTTTCCTACTTTCCTCTCTCGCTATGGTCCTGGCAGGAGAGCGTCAAGGCGGTCTTTCTCGACCGTGTTTCGGTACTGAGTGAATATGACGATGTCGAGGTTCACTCGCCCAGCTGTGTGATGCGTGTGCCCAGCGTCATTGCGCTGAAGGAATATATCCCCACAGCCAGACGACCGGCCTTCACACGGTTCAACGTCTTTCTGCGCGATAATTTCTCCTGCCAGTATTGCCATGACCGGCTACCGACCCACGAACTGACTTTCGACCACGTCATTCCCCGCGCCAAGGGCGGTCGCACAACGTGGGAAAATGTAGTGACGGCCTGCAGCCCCTGCAATCTGATCAAGGGCTCTAAGCTGCCCCACGAAATCGGCATGCATCCGCGCATCAGGCCGGTACAACCCTCGACGAGGCGCCTGCAGGAAAACGGGCGCAGCTTTCCGCCCAACTATCTGCATGAAAGCTGGCGCGACTATCTGTATTGGGACAGCGAGCTGGAGGGCTGATCCTTCCAGCTCCAAGACTCCCCTGCCAGCTTCTCAGGGAAAAAGCTTCTCATAGAGTTCGGGCTTGAACCCGAGCGTGACGGAGCCTTCGCGAACAAGCACGGGGCGTTTGATGAGCGTAGGGTGCACAAGCATCAGCGACACCGCCTCCGCCTCGGTCGTCACCTGCTTCTCCGGCTCTGGCAATTTGCGGAATGTCGTTCCGGCACGGTTGACGAGCGCCTCCCACCCCACCGCCCGCACCCAGGCAATGAGGGTCGCTTCGCTCAGACCATCTTTGCGAAAATCATGGTAGGTAAAGCCTATCCCCTGGCCCTCGAGCCATTTGCGCGCCTTTCGGACCGTGTCGCACGTGGTAATTCCATAAAGGACCGGATTGTTCTGCATCACTCTCGCTGCCTGTACCGCCAACGTCATCGCGCGACGTGACTTCCAAAAGATGAACCAACTCACCTCATTCTTCGATCCGACGCAACAGACCCGCAAGCAGGTGTGGTGTCACTGATCAATCAGGAGTGGACAGCTCTCTTCGCTCTCTGCAGAAGACAGAAATATTTCCAACGACTGCCGCAATAGAGAGGCAGTTTTGCGCAAAAAACACCTCTCTTCTGCTCGCGACGCGCTTGTCGCCTAAGCGGGGCACCCGTCTCTGCGCCGATAGTCACCGTCTACAAGGACATATGTACTTGGATCGTATTGGGATCAAAAAGAGAATCTATGGCCATAAAACTGCAGAAAAATGACAATTACGTAAATATACGATAGTTCCGCTTTTTCCGGACTCATTCCAAGGAAGTTTTAATCTCCCTTTAACCGACCTGTGTCTCCCTCAAAAAGTCCTCGGCGTTATTTCCTTACGTTCCAAGGTCATGAATCCTGACCGATCTCTTTTTGAATGTGGTGCTCTGGAATGAAATGGTTTTCTGATTTGACCGTCTATCGCAAACTGGCGGTAGGCTTCGGCGGTATTCTTGTCATTCTGGCAATCAGTTCTGCGGTCATCTTTCAGAAATCGCGAGAAATCGCCAGAATTACGCATATGAATGCCGTCTCCGATCTGACGATCGATCTTCTCGATCAGGCAGACGCGGCTCTGACACGCCTTCCGGGTTCTCTGAGCCGATATCTGGCCACTCATCGGCCTGAGGATGGCAGGGCCATTCAGGATGATGAGGCGCGCGTTTTGCAGAAAGCAGCGCAGCTGCGTGCCATTCTTGGCAAGGAGAAGCCAGAATCTCTGAGTCAGATCGACGCTTACACCCAGATGTCGAAGCGCTATATCGACGAAGCGGCGACCCCTCAGGCCCAGCTGGCAGCCGATCCGGCCCGCCAGGCAGAAGCCATCGCCAGCATCATCTCAAGACAGAATGACCGGCTGCTCATGGACCAGAAAGCCGCCTCTCGCACACTGGACCGCACCTTGCGCGACTGGTCTGACGCCTGGACAGCCTTGGCCTTGGCCACAACAAATCAAGTCGAACTCATTGTGGCCGGAACAGCGGTTTTCGGGTTCATCCTCGCTATAAGCATTGCATGGTTTATCGCGCGTTCGATCGGGTCCCCTCTGGTCACCATGACCGAAGCCATGCAGCGCCTTGCCAGCGGCGATCTCACGGTCGACATACCGGCGCGCCAGCGTGGCGACGAGATTGGCCATATGGCTGGGGCTGTTCAGGTGTTCAAAGACTCTGCGCTCGAAAAACGCGCCCTCGAGGAAGAGACACGCAAGGCGCGCGCGGCTACCGAAGCAGAGAGAGAGAAGCGTGAGGCGCAGGAGGCGCAGGCCGCCGAGCGTCAGAATGTCGTGCTCAAGGCGCTTGCAACGGGTCTCGGCTACATGGCCGAAGGCAATCTGGCCGAACAGATCAGAACTCCATTCTCGCAGGAATACGAGCAGCTTCGAGCTGATTTCAATGCAGCACAGACCGCCCTTTGCCGTGCACTGGCAGAGGTTTCAGCCAAGACCGATGGCATCAGCGCCAGCGTGTCGGAAGTGGGATCTGCATCAGATGATCTCTCGCACCGCACAGAACAACAGGCGGCAGCACTCGAACAGACGGCTGGCACGCTGGAACTGATTACGAAACGCGTGGAAGGAACCGCAAAAGGCTCTGCCGAAATGCGACGCACGACCCGACTGGCGAGCGATGAGGCATCGCGCTCCACCTTGGTGGTGGACGATACCATGCAAGCTATGTCTCGTATCGAAGCCTCGTCGACAGAGATCGGCCAGATTATCGGCGTGATCGACGATATCGCAATGCAGACAAATCTTCTGGCGCTCAATGCCAGCATCGAAGCTGCACGGGCCGGAGACGCGGGGCGCGGCTTTGCGCTTGTCGCTGCTGAAGTACGCACCCTGGCGCAACGCTCGGCGAATGCTGCCAATCAGGTCAAGGATCTCGTCTCGAAAGCCCGCACCGAAGTGAGCGGCGGTGTTGTTCTGGCGCGAGAAGTCGGGACGGCCCTGCAGCGCATCGTCACCCAGATCAGCGCCATCAACGTCACTGTGGGCGAAATCGCCTCAAGCTGTGAGGAACAGGCAAGCGGACTGGCGCAGGTGAACACGGCAATCAGTGAGCTTGACCGTGCGACCCAGCAAAATGCCGCGATGGTCGAACAGAATACATCTGCCGTTCTGAGCCTTGGCAGAAATACAAGCGATCTGACGACCCTTGTCGGCCGCTTCAAAACCGCAGCCTGATCCAGCCAAACTGACGCATGCCTGCAACGCCCTTGCAGCATTCGTCAGAACACGTTTTCCCCTGACCTGATTGGGCGGATCAGAGGAGATGCGTTGGTAGCGCCAAGGTCACTTGTAGGCGCTCCACCCCGATGCGAGATCGGTTGTAAGGCAGGCGCCGCTCGTCTTTCCTGCTGCCTTGGGTCTGCCCGAATCATCTTGCCCATACCCAGGGCCATGCAGTGCGGCCAAAACAGCCTCATCCCCAACCGAACTCATATGAGGTCGCATCCGGTCGTGAGGCTTCACTCTCGATAATACCCCCAGCCGGAAAAGAACGTCGTCATTCGTTGTCAGGAAATACGGGGACCGAGAAAGACAACTCAGCTCGGAACGCACGTCAGACGCGGATAGGAAACAAAAAAAGCCCGCTCACCGAGCGGGCTTTTCCATAATCTGATCTATTAATGAGGGCAGTATGCGGCCCTTATTCCCATTCGATCGTGCCGGGGGGCTTGGAGGTGATGTCGTAGGTCACGCGGTTGATGCCACGCACTTCGTTGACGATGCGTCCGGCCACACGGTTAAGGAAGCCGAAATCGAACGGATAGACTTCAGCAGTCATGCCATCGGTGCTGGTAACAGCGCGCAGGGCGCAAGCCTGATCGTAGGTACGGCCATCACCCATCACGCCGACGGTGCGAACCGGCAGCAGTACGGCAAAAGCCTGCCAGATCGCGTCGTAGAGCCCGGCATTGCGGATTTCCTCGAGATAGATCGCATCGACCTTGCGCAGCAGATCAAGCTTTTCGCGATCAATCGCACCAGGGATACGAATAGCCAGCCCCGGCCCCGGAAAGGGATGACGGCCAACGATTGCCTCGGGAATACCCAGCTCGCGACCCAGCGCACGCACTTCGTCCTTGAAGAGCTCACGCAGCGGCTCGACCAGCTTCATGTTCATACGATCGGGCAGTCCACCGACATTGTGATGCGACTTGATCGTGACCGAAGGCCCACCGGTGAAGCTGATGGATTCGATGACGTCAGGGTAAAGCGTACCCTGAGCGAGGAACTGCGCCCCGCCGAGCTTGGTCGCTTCCTCTTCGAAGACCTCGATAAATAGGCGGCCAATCGTCTTGCGCTTCACCTCGGGATCGGTGACGCCCGCAAGCGCATTCAGGAACAGATCCGATGCGTCACGATGAACGAGACTGATGTTGAAGCGGCCACGGAAGGTCTTGACCACCTCATCGGCTTCACCCGAACGCAGAATGCCCGGATCGACGAAAATGCAGGTGAGCTGATCGCCGATCGCGTCATGGATCAGTTTGGCTGCAACCGAAGAATCGACGCCACCCGACAGGCCGCAGATCACGCGCCCCGTGCCAACCTGCTCGCGAATACGGGCGATTTCGAGATCGCGGAACCCGGCCATGGTCCAGGTGCCCTTGCAGCCCGCAACCTCGTGAGTGAAGTTTCTAATCAGCGCAGCACCATGCGGGGTGTGCACCACTTCGGGGTGGAACTGCACGCCATAGAGACGACGCCCCTCATCAGCGATAATGGCGAAAGGCGCACCTTCGGACCAGGCAACTGCACGGAAGCCCGGAGGCAGCGCCGTTACGCGGTCGCCGTGGCTCATCCAGACCTGCTCGCGATGACCGCGCGACCAGGCGCCACGGAACAACGCGCAATCTTCGGCGATCTCGATATGGGCGCGACCGAATTCGCGATGCTCGTGTGTTTCGACCTTGCCACCCAGTCGGGCGCACATGGCCTGCTGACCGTAACAGATGCCCATGACGGGAATGTTGAGGTCGAATACGACATCAGGAATCTGCGGCGCATTATCATCGTGCACGCTCGCGGGGCTGCCTGAAAGGATGATGCCTTTCGGGTGGAAGCCACGAATCTTCTCTTCGGTCGCGGTGAAAGGCCAAATCTCGCAATACACGCCGCTCTCGCGCACGCGGCGTGCGATAAGCTGGGTCACCTGGCTGCCAAAATCGAGAATCAGAATGCGATCCTCGTGAAGCTGCGTATCCAGAGTATCGGCGTTAGGCGGGGCGGTGTCGGTCATGGCGCTCTTTCAACACGTCGTGCATGGGCAAATTCTGTGGGCATCGTATAGGATGTTCGCTGGGCAACGTCATCCCAAACGACGCGTTTGAGCCCCTCTTAATGTCATGATTCCTTCATTCAGACGAGATCGTTATGTCGCATTCCCGTTTTCGCCACCTGACAGGCGCGGCTTTTCTGGGCGCAGTCTTTCTGCTGTCCGCCTGCTCAGGCCCTCAGCCGCCAAGCAAGGACCCGATTGGAGTCTGGACAGGCGCGCTCGTGACCGACCAGGGAAGCTGCCCCACCGATTCAAACTCGACCCTGCAGATTGGCACGAAGGCCATCAGCTTCACGCCGGGTGATAATGCGCTTGTGCTCAAGGGAGAGCGTGGCGCCGACAAACAGCATTTCCATGCGCAGCTCGACATGAAGGATGCACAGCGCAAGCCGTTCAGCATCGTGTTCAACGGCTATCCTGTCGGCAATGCCATTGGCGGTATCTACGGTTCACCGACCTGTCGCGCCCATGTCGTGATGACCCGTCCAAACCGTTGATTGAAAAAAATTCTTTTTCCCTCTTGCGGGGTTTGAAAACTCACAGTAGAACCCGCCCCACGACGCACCCGTAGCTCAATTGGATAGAGCACCAGACTACGAATCTGGGGGTTAGAGGTTCGAGTCCTTTCGGGTGCGCCAGTATAAATCGTGATCATGTGAGTGATCACCACGCACCCGTAGCTCAATTGGATAGAGCACCAGACTACGAATCTGGGGGTTAGAGGTTCGAGTCCTTTCGGGTGCGCCATTTCCTTTCAAGACAATTCAGCGACGACCAGATGTACGCCTGTGAGCGTCTGCACTGATATTAACGAGCTGATCCTCACTCCGCCTGAGACCGCTTGGTGCAGGCCGTATGCGCCTGCAGCCCCAACTACCCGCCAAGATATTTCGGCTGAGCTCCCTCCCCATTGAAATGTCGGCACGCAGAAAGTGGCACCGTGTGATGGCGGGATTATTGCGTGAAGCACGATCGTCACTCGAGGAGCGCCCGAACGCGCCTATTGCGAACAGCCGCACTGCAAACAGGAGTTGTGCCTAGTGCACCAGCTGAGCAAGCGCGGAACAGACATCGCTCTCCAGAAAAGGCTTTGACACGAAAAGGCCACGCGGTGGCAGCGCGAAGCCTTCCTCCATCTTGGCACCGGACGTCAGCACAAAAGCGACATCCGGACGCGTCCTGAACAGATAATTGCCGAGATCGAGCCCATTCATGACACTGGGCATCTCAAAATCGGAAAAGACCAGGCGAATTTCCGGGTTACTCGTGATCACTGAAAGCGCCTCATCGGCATTCTCAGCAGAGAGCACCGTATAGCCTGCCTCCGAAATCATTTCAGATACGTAAAGGCGGAGCAGAACCTGATCCTCGACCACAAGCACAGTCGGTGCCCTTGAGGCCGCTTTGCCAATGCCTGCGCTGTGAAGTTCCTCTACAGACATAACCGCCACGCCCTTCGGAAAATATTCTGCTTCCTTTAACGGTCCGGATGCGCGCGAGTTCAAAGAGCAGCGCCTTACTTCCCTTTAACGCTTTTGTTAGAAACCCCTTCATTCGTGAAACCGACCGCTGTTCCACCCTGCCCTTCACGTGCGGTCACATCTATACCTGCGATGCCCCATTTTCCGTCTGTCTGCACCAGGAGAGGCGCGCCGCTCGCCCCATGCGTGGCAGCACAGTCATGATCGACCAGTTGCCCGCGCACATGAACGACATGACAGGCAAGATCGCCCATTGCGAGCTCCATACGGTCTTGCTGGTACCCTGCCAGCATGGCTGGTGCGCCCGGCTCGGCAGCAAAGATCGGAAGCAATTCATTCGTTTTGACGAGCGCATGGTCGAGAATAACGGTCGCATGATCGGCCTGGCTGGTGCGCAGGGGGTGATAGGGATCATAGCTCGGCGCAATCACGAAACGCACCGCACGCGCCGTGGCACGCCACGACCCTGTGTCGTAGCCGAGCATGAAATGGATGCTTGAAGGCTGGACGAAATTCGCCGCCTCATCGCGCCAGAGACAATGCGCCGCCGTCATGATGACGGAAGGCGCCACCATAAAACCTGTGCAGCGGGCGCCAAGTTCGGTCTGCACCCGCCCCAGAATGCGCCACGGCTCGCGGTTGACGTCGATAACGTGACGCGCGCCCGCGCCAATTCCCGGCAGGACGATACGAGCCGCCTGAGCGGGCGCGCCAGCGCAGGTCGTCATCATGAGCAGCCCAAGACAGGCTGACCCCATAATTCGTTGAGCAGTCATAGAATACATCACGCGAGGTTTTCCGGCCCGAATGACCACGGCAACAACGCGCCAAGGGTGGTCTCGAGCAATATGACGCCCTGAGGATCCACCATCGTCACCTTCACGGTAGATGACGAAAATTCACGCAGACGCTGACGGCAGCCGCCACACGGCGTGCAGGCGGCATCACCCCCACCCACAATCACGATCTCGTCGATCTGCCGCCCACCAGCCAGAACCATGGCCGAGATTGCGCCCGCCTCGGCACAGCTTCCCTGCGGATAGGCAGCATTCTCGACATTGCACCCGCTATAGATCACACCGTCGCAACGCAACGCAGCCCCGACATGAAAGCGTGAATAGGGCGCATAGGCCTTCGCTCGCGCATCCAGCGCGGCACCGATCAGCACGTCTTTCATCATTATTCCCCTCTCCTGGCATATTCCCAGCTTGGAAGCTGCTGATTGCCCTTGTAATCTAACCGGCATGACACGCCACGATCCTGATATCATGAACCTTCTCGCGTCACGCCCCTCCCTGCATATGGACGGGCAGGATGGTCTGCTTTTCGAGGGCGTTCCCCTGCAGACCATCGCGAATCAGGTTGGCACCCCTTGCTGGGTAACAGGAGCGGGAACGCTGCGCCGGCGCACGCGCAATCTCAGGAAAGCCTTCACCGAGCGCAGGCTCGATATTGCGCTTCATTATGCGCTCAAGGCCAATGACCATCTCGCGACGCTCAGCGTGCTCCGACAGGAAGGCTGCGGTGCCGATGTTGTCAGTGGTGGCGAGCTGAAACGCGCCTGTCAGGCAGGAATTTCTCCCTCTGCCATCGTCTTTTCGGGCGTGGGCAAGACCGATTCTGAACTCACCCTGGCGCTGCGCGAGGGTGTTGGCCAGATCAATGTTGAGAGTGCTGAGGAACTGCGTCGCCTGTCCCGTCTCGCTCGTGAGCTTGGTCTGGATGCGCCGGTTGCCTTGCGGGTCAATCCGCATATCGACGCCGAGACCCATGACAAGATCAGCACAGGCCGTCTGGGTGACAAGTTCGGTATCGACTGGGCAGACGCTATCGCGCTCTACCGCGAAGCCAGCACATTACCGGGCATCGATATACGTGGTCTGGCCACCCATATTGGCAGCCAGATTCTCTCTCCCGCTCCGTTCAAGGCCGCTTACGCCCGCATCGCAGAGCTTGTGATCGATCTGCGTGCCCAGGGCCTGACCGTCAGCGTGGTCGATTGCGGTGGTGGTCTTGGTGTGCGTTATCGCGACGAACTGGCGCCGCCTCCGGCAGCACTGGCAGGCGCGATTGCCGAGACACTCGGCGGCCTCGATCTGAAACTGGCCATCGAGCCGGGCCGCTGGATCGCCGCACCCGCCGGGGTGCTGCTGACGTCGGTGATCGATCTCAAGGCTCAGCGTGACGGCGTCTCCGATTTCGTCATCGTCGATGCTGCCATGAACGATCTGGCTCGTCCCAGTCTCTACGGCGCCTGGCACGGCATTGTCCCCCTCGCCCCGGACCTCGCCTATGCGGAGACCGGTCCGCAGACGGTGGTCGGCCCCGTCTGTGAGTCGAGCGACGTGTTTGCAAAAGACCGACTCCTCCCAGCGGTTCGCCCTGGCGATACGCTCGCCCTGCTTGATACGGGGGCTTATGGCGCGGTCATGAGCTCGACCTATAACAGTCGCCCTCTGGCCGCGCAGGTGATGATCGAAAACGGTCAGTGGAAACTTGTGCGCCCCCGGCAGCGTGTGGAAGCGTTATGGGCCGATGACAGTGTTCCGGAGTGGCTGGATTCTGAATGAGCATGGCTCCGCCCGCGCCACAGTCTCCTTACATGCTTGAAAAGCGGGTCGAGCGTGCCCGCCACCGCGCGCGGCGCGTGCTTTGGGTCGAATCTGCATGGTCGGCCGTGCAATGGCCACTTGGGCTCGCAGGCGGTTATGCGCTGAGCGGCCTGCTGCGTATTCCGCAATCCCTGCCCGACACGCTGCATGCCTTTCTTCTTGCCGGGGTGGGGGGCGGCGCCATTGCTCTGGCGGCGCGCCATCTTTCCCGACTGCCGCCCCCGCGGCGCAGCGCCATCGACCGACGTATCGAATCCCGTTCCGGCCTCCGCCATCAACCGCTTGCTGGCCTCGATGACTTGCCTGCGGACGGGGAAGAGACGGCACTCTGGCAACGACATATGGAGCGCCTGCGCGCGAGCATAGGCCCGCTCCGTGCGGGCTGGCCACTTCTGCACTGGACCCTGGAGCGCAGGATCGGCTGGGCCGGTTTCGCCCTAGCCCTGCTTGGTGCCGTCATCCTTGCCGGACCCGCAGCCCCCTCCCGGCTTGAAGCCGCATTCCTGCCGGGCGTTGACGATATCGACGTCCCTCTGCCCCAGATAGAGGCCTGGGTCGATCTCCCGGATTACGCCCCCGGCGCCCCGATTTTCCTCTCCAGAGACACAACGCCGCCGCCAATCCCCCAGGACGCGAAGCTGACCATTCATATCACTGGCGCGCGTTCTGGCCCCCATCTGCTGGGCGTGGATATCAGCGATGTCGGGGTCAAGCAGCTCGACCCCGGCAGCTGGAGCTTTGTCACGCATCTGAGCCATAGCGGCAGGCTCTCGGTAAGGTCGCGGGGGCGGACGATTGGCGAATGGAATTTTACGATCGAGCCCGATCTTGCGCCTGAAGTCAGCTGGAAGAAGCCACCCTCCATAGCCACCGACAACCCGGAGGTCGTGCTCCCCTGGCAGGTATCCCAGGCTCACGGCGTGACACGGCTTGAGGCTCAGATCAGCCTTGCCGCCAAGCCAGCCCTGCCCCCGATCGATATGGCAATCCCCCTCAAAGGTGAGCCCAAAAAGGCGGAAGGCAGTTTCAAGGCCGATCTGACAGAGTCGCTCTGGGCCGGAGAGAATGTCACGATCAGGTTGCACGCCACGAGCCGGAGTGGCCGTCAGGCGAACAGCACGGTCGAGAAGCTCACCCTGCCCAGCCGGAGTTTTCACGATCCGATCGCCCGGGCTCTGGTTGCCTTGCGGCATCGCTTCGGGCTGGACCGTGAGACTGCAGCCCAGACAGCAGACGAGCTTAGGACCCTGGCCCAGACCCTGCCTTCCGGCGAAAAGGGAAGCACACTCGCTTTGCTCTACGCTGCGGCCCAGCTCGACGATCCGCTGGCAGAGCGCGCAAAAGAGAATACGCTCGGCCTGTGCTGGGCCGTCGCGCTCTATCTTGAAGATCTGCGCAATACAGACCGGGAAACTGCTCAGGCCAATCTTGAAATCCGGGCGGCTCAGAAAGCGGTCCAGGATCAGATCGCTCATATGCAGGCACTCGGCAAGGACGGGCATAGCGAAGCAGAGCAGCAGGAACTGGCAACGCGCATGAAGCGCCTGCGCGAGGCACTCGACCAGCGCTTGCAGGCACTGATGCAGCGCAGCATGCAGCTCGGCAGCGTCATTCCGGATATGGGCGCCGATGATGGCAGCGATCCCGTATCGAGGCTGATGCGGCGCCTGCAATCGGATGCAGCCAATGGCCATTCCGACGACGCTCTGAAACGCCTCGACGATCTATCGAAAATGGTCGAGCGCATGAGATCCGCCACGCCACAGGACCTCGCCCAGATTGCCCAGCAGATGCAGGCCCGCATGAGGGCACAGGCGCAAAAGGCGACACTGCACGATCTGGTACGGCGCGAGACCACTCTTCTCGACCATGTTCAGACACGCCTCGGCATCGGGCAGCGCAACGCGCGTGATACCCAGCAGGGACAGAATCAGGATGTCAGCACCATGTCGACAGCAGAATTGCTGAAACGGCTGGGCATGGCACCGCCTCCTGATATGGACGAACCGCAATCGGCCCCGCCGCCACAACCGCCTGTCCTGTCTCAGGAAGAAGCGACCGCGCAGCATGAGCAGCGACGCGATGACCACGCTGTTCAGCGCGCCCTGCAGATGGTAGCTCGGCTGCTCAATGACGACATCAAATCACTGACTGGCAAAACCCTCGAGGGGCTCACCAAGGCGGACAAGGACATGCATTCTGTCCGTCAGGCACTGGCCAGTGTTCAGGATGGCCCTGCTGAAAGTGCAATACGCAAGGTGCTGAAAGACCTCGCTGAGTCGGGGCAGCAAATGAGCGAAGCCCAGAAGGGCAAGAATCACGGTGGTGGTCCGCTCGCCCTTCTGCCGACCATGGGGACCGGCAACAGCGCTCAAGGCGGCAAAGGCAAGGGCGACCAGCATCAGGCCGACAGCGATGATGATGAGTCCGAAGGGGATGGCGGCAGCAAGGCTGATCGTGATCCCTTGGGGCGCAAGCTCGGCAAGGGACATTCGGGCGCCGATACGGACGGCACGATACCCGATGCCGATAGTCGTGAAAAAGCGCGTGAGATCGAACGCGAATTACGTCGTCGGGACGCAGACAGAACGCGTCCGCAGAGCGAACTGAATTATCTGGACAGGCTGCTGAAATCCTACTGAGTTGGCCTGCCCTTGAAAAAGCGCCTTACACACGCAACGATCAATTACGATCCTGCACAGGCCGCGCGGCGCGTATCCCCGCATGACAGGTCGAGCCAGGTCTCGAACTGTCACAGCGGCGAGGGAAAGTCTTTTCCCGTAAATAGTCTGCAAATACTGACTCTTTTCCGCTCACCTTCAGTACCAGGATGAGCACGTTAAAGAGCGTGACACGGAATGATGCAAATCTGCAACATCTCGACGCATTCTCGCGAAACAGAACGTCACAAAACGATAACGACCTTGCAATGATATGACAGAAACCGCAGCCTCGTGACACAGAGTCATTCCGAGGGTTAATCTCCATGAAAACCATTAAACTGCGAGGGCGAGCGCGTCTTTTTCTAGGTGCCGTGATTTTCCTCTCGCCTGCAGCGACCATGACGAGCGGCCATGCGCAGACCGCCTCAGCCAGCACGCCTCATCGTAAGGCGGTCAAATCGACCACCAGGCACAAGACCACTGTCACCAGGGACACGACGAGTGGCCCAATCGCTGGCGCACAGACCGCCCCTGTCGCTACGACAGTGCCAGGCCGCTCGCAGACGACGCTCCGTGATGTTTCGGCATCCAATAGCCTCTCCCTCGGCATGAGCGGCAAAGCTGAAGAGGTGGTCGTTGTCGGCTCGGCTCTCAGCACGGCAAACAACACCAGCGCCAACCCAGTGCAGATCGTTACAGCCAAGCAGATCCAGCAGACCGGTGCGACCACGCTGTCCGATTTCTTCCAGCGTCTGCCGTCTGTGGGTTCCTCCAGCCAGCAAAATACCGACACCAATGGTGGCGGCGGTGTCAGTTGCACCGATCTGCGTAATCTCGGCACCAACCGCGTTCTCGTCCTGATCGATGGCAAGCGTGCAGCGCTGAACAGCTCAAGCAACTGCTTCGACATGAACTCGATCCCTGTGCAGCAGGTTGCGAGCGTCGAAATTCTCAAGGATGGCGGCTCTGAGCTTTATGGTGCCGACGCTGTATCAGGCGTTATCAACATCAAGCTGCGGCATGATCTGGATACCGGCAACATCACTGTCCGCGGTGGTATCACGGGCCATGGCGATGCACCGCAAGGAATGATCTCGGGCTTCAAGGGCTGGAACTTCGATCACAGCAAGGGCAATATCAGCCTGTTCGGCCAGTATATGACGCAGGGCGGTGTCCGTCAGCGCAACCGATCCTGGTCGCGCAATGTGCAGATCGGTGACGATGCCGATCCGTCAAACAACCGCTTCGGCTCAAGCTACTCGCCCTACGGCTCCTTTTACGGACTGGATTCCGGGGCTGCCTATCGCAGTGACAATCAGGGCAATCTGGTAGCCGGTACAAAGCGCTTCAACTTCGCTCATGACAGCTTCCTGACAAACCAGCTGCAGGACTCCTCGCTGAGTGGCGATGCCCATTACGATTTCAACGACCATTTCACCCTGTATTCGAATGTTCTGTATTCACATAATACAAGCATGACCCAGATGGCGGCCGAGCCGGTTGCAGGGGCGGTTCCACAGAACGGTCCCTATCCGACTGCGATCACGATCCCGGCCGATTATCCGGGCAACACAGCAGGCGAAGATCTGCAGATGCTGCGGCGTATGACAGAATGGGGCCCACGCGAAACCCAGACGGCCAGCGATACGCTCACAGCCAAGGTCGGTGCACAGGGCCGTATTTACGCAGGTTGGAAATATGATCTGTCCTATACCTACGGCGCCAACATGTACAAATACCAGCAGAGCAACATGGGCAGCTATCCTGCTCTGCTGAACACCTATGGCCTGCAGCCCACCGCGTTCGGCGATCCGAATTCGGGCATGATCTACAACCCCAGTGTCTGTGACGCCGCTGCGGGATGTGTGCTGTCCAGCCCGTTTGCCAGCCTTTCACCTGCGGCAGCCCGCTATTCCAATCTCAACACCACCAGCAACGGCCACTCCCAGTTGCGCGACCTGAACCTGCGGATTCACAACGATCATGTCGCGACCATGCCATGGGCTCATGGTGGTGATCTGGGCATCGCACTTGGTATGGAGCATCGCGGCGAGCAGCTGACCTATGTTCCTGATCCGGCGCTTCAGTCAGGGGTTGCGCTGACGAACCCGCAGGGCGTGACCTCGGGTGGCTTCAACGTCACGGAAGGCTATCTTGAGGGCAAGGCAACGCTGCTGCGCGATACGTTCCTCGCGAAGGATCTGACCATCGACGCTCAGGGGCGCTATTCGTCCTATAATACCTTTGGCAGTGTCGAGAATTGGAAAGCCTCCATCAACTGGGCTCCGACACGCGATATCCGCTTCCGCGGCACAATCGGCACATCATTCCGCCAGCCCTCGGTCTATGAACTGTTCGGCGCCCAGTCTCTCGGCTATGCCACAGCGCTCGATCCTTGCGCTGGTGCCTCAAGCCCGACGATTGTCGCCAACTGCATGAAGGCTGGCATCGCCAGTCCGGGAAGCTTCCAGCAGCAGGGTTCGGGCCAGGTCGCGACTGTTTCGGGCGGCAATGCCAAACTGCAGCCGGAGGCCGGTCGAACCTACACATTCGGTACCGTCCTGACACCGCGCTGGATTCCGGGCCTCTCCACCTCGGTGGAATTCTGGCACTACAATGTCAGCTCATCGGTCGGAACACTCGCCACCAACTACATTCTCAACAACTGCTACAACGGGACCAATCCAGGGCTTTGCAGTCTCGTCAACCGCTCTGCCAATGGACAGATCTCACAGGTCTCGGCCGTGTTGCAGAATCTGGGTACGACAAACACGAGCGGCATTGACTGGGACTTCGATTACCGTATCCGCCTGACGCGCATGGATACGCTCACGATCAGCAACAGCCTGCAGAACCTCGTCAATTACTCGCAGCAGCTCGTTCCGGGCGGTCAGTACTACCACTACACGAACGCCATCTACTATCCGGGTGGTACCTCCAACCCGCGTTGGCGCGACTACGCTACCGTCTCGTGGCAGCATGGGCCGTTCTCCATCACCTACATGGCGAACTACACAGGCGGCGTTCACTGGAATGACAGCTCGTCCTTCATGCAGCTTTCCGATGGCTATGGTCGGGTAAAAACCCCTGCCATGGTTCAGCAGGACATCGCGCTCGGCTACCACGTCGAAAGCTGGAACTTTACTGGCGGCGTCAACAATATCGCCAACAAGAACCCGCCCTTCTTCGCAGATGGCGGCACCAACACCGATACCTCGACCTATAGCTCCTTCGTTCCAGGCCGGAATTTCTGGCTCCAGATCAGCAAGGATTTCTGATCTCTCGCTACTGGTTAAAAAAAAGGGGGCGCATTCCGCCCCCTTTTTTTATGCACAGCCAGTTCCCTGCCCTGGCTCCGTCCCCATTCGTCCAATACTGGAAAACTATTCACCTACGCCCGAGAGGCTGATCGCCAGCAACAGCCATTGGCGGCCAGACCAGGACATGACCCGTGGAAAACGGGTTGTTCAAGAAACCATGACAGGCCACGTCTCGAGAGCCAGCGCGTCCGATGCGCACTACCTTTCGCGAGCCGAAACAGATCGTGCTGTCAGGATGCGTCGGAGGGGTATGGTCCGCATAAGGCGCCTGCCGTCTTAAAAAGCGCCGTGACAAAAAGAGGGGAATCAATCCACCCGGTGAACGGCCTCATCGCTGGGAGATCGGACCGTCAGACGACCATGATCGACGCACCCTCCCGACAATTGCGTCGCACGACATCAGGAATACAGCTTGAAATCTGCCCGTTCTCAGCTACCGCGATAGGTCGAATACCCGAAAGGAGAGACCAGGAGCGGCACGTGATAATGACCCGCGCCTGTCATGCCGAAATCGATCTGCACCTCGTCCAGAAAAGGAGGTTCCGGCAAGACATGCCCATGCGCCCTGAAATATGCAGCCACGGCAAAGCGCAGCACATAAGCGCCTGCGGTCACACCAATGGCCTTCAGTTCGGCGCAACGTCCATCGCTATCGGTCATACCGGAAAAGAGAACGCGGTCGTCATGCAGCAATGTCACACGCATTCCTGCAGCGGGACGGCCGCTTGCCGTATCGAGAACATGAGTTGAGAGTGTGGTCATGATCCTGTCTTGTCCTTCAGGCGCAACAAGGCAATCTGATCGATCTGGTCGAGCGCCTCGGCCAGCTCTGCCTCGGGCGTCTGCTCGAGACGCCGTTCTATTTCCTGCCGAATCCGCTCCTTCGTGGCCCGACGCACGCAAATGACGAAGGGCATGTCGAAACGTGCCTGATAGGCATCATTCAGAGCCCGGAACGAGATGAACTCAGCCTCGGTCAGCCGGTCGAGCCCGGCCCCTTCCTGCTCGGAAGCGGAAAGCGCTCCAAGATCAGGATCGACACCGAATTTTCTGGCAAGCTCGGGATGCGCCTTTACCAGGGCTTTCTGCCTGTCAGACGACGCCTCACGCACGATACGCGACGTCGCTTCAATGAAAGCCTGCGCGCTGTCGAAAGGCGCCTGCGGCCAGGCGGCATCGACGATCCAGGGGCTGTGTTCATAAAGATCGCCGAATCGCGCGACGAAATTCTCGCGGTTTTCTGCGCCGATCATGCCGGGTGCTGCTCCAGCCAGTGACGCGCTATATCGAGGCGCGTTGCGACCCACACATCGTCATGCGCCCGCACATGATCCAGAAAGCGCTTCAGCGCCAGGGCACGCGCAGGGCGCCCTGCCAGACGACAATGCAGACCGACGGACATCATGCGCCCTCCTTCCTGATAGAGTATATCGAAGCTGTCACGCAGATAGCGGAAGAACTGCTCGCCTTCGGTAAAACCGTTGAGAGCCACAAGCTTCATGTCGTTCACATCGAGCGTATAGGGCACAATAAGCTGCGCCTTGCCGTAGCGGCGATCATAGTAAGGCAGATCGTCGGCATAGGAATCAGCATCATAAACAAAGCACCCCTCCTGTGCGACGATCCTGGCCGTGTTGGGGCTGGTGCGGCCCTGATACCAGCCTAGGGGAGCTGCCCCCGTGACTTCCTTGTGCAGCCTGATCGCCTCACGGATATGCTTGCGCTCCTCAGCCTCAGGAATATCCTGATAGTCGATCCAGCGCAGTCCGTGAGAGGCGATCTCCCAGCCCGCCGCCTGCATGGCAGCCACGGCATCCGGATTACGCGAGAGCGCCATGGCGACACCGAAAACGGTCAGGGGCAGACCCGCTTCGGTAAAAAGACGGTGCAGGCGCCAGAAACCGGCGCGCGAGCCATACTCGTAAAGGCTCTCCATCTGCATGCATCGCGCACCCGAAATCGACCGAGTGCCAACCATCTCCGAGAGAAACGCCTCAGACCCGTTATCGCCATGAAGAATGTTATTCTCGGCGCCTTCTTCGTAATTCAGCACGAACTGCACGGCGATACGTGCCTTGCCGGGCCAGTTCGCCTCAGGAGGATGGGCACCATAGCCCAGAAGATCGCGTGGATAACCCTCTTTCATGCCTCTGTCCCTTCCGTGGCTTACAGCGCTGCCACGCCGCCGTCGCTACGCGGGTCGGTAGCGCCTTCAAGCGTTCCGTCCTCATAGCGCCGAATGGCACCGGCATGACCCATTGCCGTGGCAAAAGGCGTCAGACTCTCGACGTCGTGACCAAGATCGCGCAGACCGTCGAGCAATTCCGGGGCGAAACGCGTTTCCATCTTGAGCGTGGTCGTTGTTTCACCCCAGGTGCGACCCAACAGCCAGCGCGGCGCGGTAATCGCCTCCTGCAGGCTCAATCCGGCAATGACATTGCGCGCCACAATGGCCGCCTGTGTCTGGGGCTGCCCCTCCCCACCCATTGTACCGTAAGACAGAAGGCTTCCGTCGTTGAGCGCCGCCATGGCGGGGTTGAGCGTATGAAAAGGCTTGCGACCAGGAACGAGGCTGCGCAGGCGACCCGGCCGGAGATCGAAACTCGCCCCGCGATTCTGCCAGACAAGCCCGCTCTCGGGCAGCACAATCCCGGACCCGAATTCGAAATAGAGGCTCTGGATCATGCTGACAGACCAGCCCTTCGCATCCATCACACCAAACCAGGTCGTATCGCCCTGCTCGACCGGATGTGGCCAGGGTGCCGCGCGATCCAGATCGATTCTGGCCGCCATGGCATCAAGGGCGGCGCTGTCTGACAGCAAAGCCTGAGGCGACGTCTCCATGATCGCCGGATCGGCGATCTTCTGATCACGCCAGATGAAGGCAGCCTTGGTGGCTTCGGCCCAGCGATGGATATCCTCAACCGTATCCGCCCCCTTCACCCCAAGCCTCTCTGCAAGGGCCAGAATGAGGAGGGACGCCGCCCCCTGTGTCGGTGGGTTGACGTTGAAAAACCGTCCATGATGAAGCTGCGTCTCGAGCGGTGCTGAAACTACAGCTTCATGATGGTTCAGATCGTCGAGCCCGACAGGTGAACCACAGGCGGCAAGCTCTGCTGCAATCAGATCGGCGAGCTTGCCGTGATAGAAATCGCCAAGCCCCGCCGTGGCGAGACGCTTGAGTGTCCGCGCCAGTGCCGGGTTGCGATGGATGCTCCCCGCTATCGGCATGTCACCGAAGGGGAGAAACAACGCGCTGAAATTGGGCATGTAGCTCAGCACATCGAGATGCGCCGCCATGAGCCCGGCCATGCTTTCTGTCACCACCATACCGTGCTCGGCATGGTCGATGGCATCGGCCAGAAGTGTCGTGAGTGGCAGGCTACCACCGGCATAGGCAAGCGCCTGACTCCACCCGGCAACAGTTCCTGCCACTGTATTGGCGGCCAGGCCGCCGCGCCAGGGCACGGCATCAAGGCCGCTATAGAGTTCGGGTGTCGCGTTCTGGGCCAGTCTGCCACAGGCATCAATCGCCAGCATGGCCCCGTCGGGCCTGCGGATAATCCAGAACCCGTCTCCACCAAGCCCCGTCATATGCGGATAGACAACCGAGAGAGTCGCCGCGACGGCTACGGCTGCCTCGACGGCATTACCGCCCTGTTTGAGAATATCCCTTCCCGCCTGAGCGGCAAGATGATGCGGGGCGGTCACCATTCCCTTGCGGGAGCGCGCACTGAAAAGCATCAATCCTCCAGAATTCGCGCACGGGCCAGCCCCGATCGCTCAAGAGCTTCGCCAAAAGCGATGAGCCGGTCTTCACGTCCCGGCGCCGCGATGATCTGCGCGCCAAGCGGCAGCCCCTCAACCGCGAGCGGCACAGTGAGAACCGGAAACCCAGCCAGCGTGAGAGGCTGGGTGTAGAGACCCAGATTGGCGCGTGCCGGTACCGCCTTGCCACCAATCATGAGCACCGGCGCCTCGATGCGCGGTGCCTCACCGACGACGGCAGGCGCGATCAGAAGATCCGTTGTCTCGAAGGCCTCATGCATCCGGTCACGAAACCAGCGACGCAGCTTATGCGCCCTGAACACAACCGGTGCCGGAACAAGCGCTCCGGCGAGAAGGCGATCGCGCACTGCAGGATCATAAAGCGCCGCCTGACGACGCAACCGGTCGAGATGCAGCCCGCCACCTTCCGAAGCGCTGATGACAAAAGCAGCCGCACGGGCTGCTGGGACCTCGGGAAGCTGTATTTCACGCCCGACATCCAGAGCACGACACAACCCGGCAAGCGCCGCCTCCATTTCCGGCGATACATCGGTGGCAAACCATCCGCCCAGTCGCGCCAGACGCAACCCGTCCGTGTCGACCCGGGCGAGCGTTTGGCCTGTCAGCGCCTCCATCATGAGGCGCATATCGCCAGCGCTAGCTGTGAAGGGCCCAACCGTGTCGAGACTGGCCACGAAAGGAAAGGACCCTTCGGTTGGCAAAAGGTTCTGTGTAGCGCGCAATCCCCATACACCACAGAGCGACGCGGGAACACGGATGGAGCCATTCGTGTCCGACCCAAGGGAGAGCGGAAAATACCCGGCAGCGACACCGGCTGCCGACCCACCTGAAGATCCCCCTGCCAGACGGGTTGTATCGTGCGGGTTGTGAGTCAGACCGTAATGCGCATTATCGGTTGCAAAGCCGTAAGCGAATTCATCCATATTGGTCGTGGCGAGCGGGATCGCACCGGCCGCAATCAGACGACGTACAAGCAGGGCATCCTGAGTGGCTGGAGGCTCATTGGCCAGCACATGTGAGCCCGCTGTCGTGACAAGCCCCTCGACATCGAACAGGTCCTTGATGCCGAACGGCACACCAGCCAGAGGCCCGGGATCGCCCCCGCTGGCCACGACCGCATCGATATGGCGTGCCTGGTCGAGCGCCCGCTCGGCAAGCAGACGCGTGACCACATTGAGAGCCCCGTCACGCGCGATCACCCGGTCGAGACCGAACGTGATGACGGAAACCGCGGAGCGTTCTCCGGATCTGACCGCCCGCGCGAGTTCCGTTGCTCTCATGGATGATACTCGTAGGCTGGCTCAAGCCGCTCAGGCAGATCGACGGCGTTTATCAATGCCTCGTACTGCCCGATAAGCGCCAGATTACGCATGATCTCGGAACGATATTCTTCTGGAACGGTCAGGTCGAGCGCAGCAGCGCGCGCCACGAGTTGCTCTTCAGCTGTCATGCCTGCTCCTCACCCTGTCGGCCGAGGCTGACCAGTTCTTCAGTGTCGTAGGAGAGCAGGCTCTCAAGATGCTTTTCGCCATCCTGCACGAAGAGATCGCAGGCAATCGCCCGGGCAAGCCTGTCGACGCCGTAGCGCATGCCGCTGATCGAAGCGCCCGAAAGCCCCATGCTCGGCGTCGCGGCGAAGGTGAAATTATAGATCGCACCCAGCATTGCGGCGTCAGGATGCGCCGCATCACGAGGCAGGAACTGACTTTGCGGGCTGAGATAGGGGTAGGAATCGAGCACAGCGCTCTCTTCTCCCGCCGGGGCGGTAAAACGATCACCCCAAAGCGCGATATTGGACGCAAAGGACGAGGTTTCGGAACGCTTGCTGAAATCGATCACAAAACCCGTACCGATGATCAGAAAGTCGAATGTCTTTTCACCATGGGGCGTTTTCACGATCACGGTTTCGCCATCGCAACGGGCATCAAGCCAGGGCGTGTCGCCGTGAAAGCTGAATCCGTCATGACGGCTGCACCGCCAGAACGTATCCTGCGGCGGAGGCTGGTTGAGATCAAAAATACGACGCATGAAACGCCAGCGCGTCAGATCCGGGAGCGACGGAAAATGGCCGAGGAAGCCGGCATTTTCCATCCAGCGATACGGGTTGATGCGCGGCAGGGTCTTGCGGCGGATACAGACAGCAACCGATTGCGCCCCGGCTTCGAGCGCCGTCGCGGCATTGTCGAACGCAGACGCCCCGCCGCCCAGCACGCCAACCCGCTTGCCACGCAGAGCTTCGAAGTCGATTTCCTGATGCGTATGGGCATAAAGATGGGCTGGTACCGACTCACGAATGAAGTCGGGCACATGCCACGATCCGCTACCCTCGATACCAGTCGCCAGCACGATGCGACGCGCCCAGACCTCGCTGATTTCGCCATCCTGCGACCGGAAGGTGAGATGCAGCAACCCGTCCTGCCACACGACATCGGCGAGTTCACGATCATGCTGCACTGGCAAGGCGAGCGTCTCGCTATACCAGTCGAGATAGGCCTGCCAGTCGCGTCGGTCGATCTTGTCGAGCGAGACCCAGGCAGCTTCTCCGTAGCGCGCCTCAAACCATGAGCGTGGGGTCAGAGAGGGAATACCCAGATCGGGCCCGGTCACATGCTTGGGCGTACGCAGGGTAATCATCCGGGCGAACGTTACCCATGGACCTGCCTTGCCATGCTGTGCCCGCTCGAACACGCGCACATTATGTACGCCGATGCGACGGAGGGCGAAGCTTGTCGCCAGACCGCCCTGACCGCCACCAATCACTGCGACATCGAGAACCGGCTCGCCATGATGCGTCAGAACTGACGAAACCCACGGCCCTGAGGCATAGGCGATTTTCTCGAGATCCTCATGAACCTGTCTGGTGAGGGCTTTGAGCGCGTCATTCTGCATGTCAGGGGACCCGATAGAAGGGATTGGGAAGAAGGAAACCGCGTTCGGCATAGCCACCGGCAAGATCCGATGGCTGGTCACCGATATTGGCGATGATGTGATAGCCGTCCTGCTCGATTTTCTGGCGGGCCGCGCTCTTGTAGTTCGACGCTGAAGCCGTGTGGCTTCCATCGGGACGCAGAACCAGACCGGCCCAGTTGTGATAGCCGGACGCCTCGAGATTTCGGGCCGTCTCGGTGCGCTCACGCTCATAACGACCGGTCACAAAAAACACCGCAACGTCATGCTGCTGGGCCATCCCATAAAGGGCGAGCATCGCAGGAAACGCTTCGGCCTTTGCCGTCTGCTCCCATGCCTCGACACCGCAAGGACCCTTGGGCAGCGTGTCGCATCGCCCCTCACGGAAATAGGCAAACTGGTTGGCGGCTATTTCAGGCCAGTTCGACAGAGATGTCTCGTCGATATCGAGAACAAGCGCAGGTCTTCTGACATGCGCGGCGCGCAAACGCACCCATTCCGACGCCTCCTGGATCACCGAGGCAAAATCGCGCTCATAGGTGCCGCTGTCGTGATAGGCCTTTGCGGCAATGGCGGCATCGCCCACATTGACCGGCACGGCATGCGCGGTGACGGCGCCCAGAGCCGGAGCGCAAAGCATAGCGGCAATAAGCGCGCCCCTGCCCACGGAACGCCATCGCCCAAACGCGGACCGGCATGGTTGAACTGTCGCACAACTCACGTGATGACCAACTCCTGCATACGATCTCTTACGGTCTGACCCTCATCTTTGCTTTCCGGAGCGACGAGCGCAACCTCGCTCTTCGTCACTGCGTGAAAGCACTCTTGGATGGTATACCAATCAGGTACGGTATTAACATCTCGTTCTTTAAGTGAAACAGATCCTTACCCTGACGTCCAGCCCCGAAAACAGGTCCGGTCGCAGATACGTGTAATGTCGCTTCGATCAAAGTTTAACGAATAGCTTTGCAACTACTTGAAAAAACCACAATTACAAACTATCCGAAAGCGATAGGTTTTACCGAAATCAGGAGTTCGTTTTGGGCGTCCCGCGCGAAATAGCAGTCGTCACCATATTGGAAGCCGCCCGGAAAATCTTTTCTGAACATGGCTTTAGCGGAGCCAGCATTGCTGCCGTCGCCCGAGAGGCAGGCATACCCAAAGCCAATATCCATTACTATTTCTCTACAAAGGAAATACTTTACCACGAAGTACTGCACCGGACCGTGCAGGAATGGCTTGGCGATTGCGAGACATGGCTCCGGCCCGAATCATCGGCTGATACGGCGCTGCGCGGCTATGTCATGTCGAAGCTTGCTTTCTCCCGCATCAATCCGCATGCGTCACGACTTTTCGCGCATGAAATCCTCGGGGGCGCGCGCCATCTGGGCGGTTATCTCTCGACCACGCTGCGCGACGCAATCCACCCCTTCAAGGAAACTTTCGAGACATGGATGGCCCGTGGAGAAATTCCCAAAGGTGATCCGACCCATTTCCTTTTTTGTCTGTGGGCCATGACCCAATGGTATGCCGACATGCAGCCGCAGGTGACGGCATTGCTCGAAAAAGAGACGCTCGAGGAAAGCGATTTCCAGGTTGCAGCCGAGACCATTCTGTCTCTCGTCCTGCGCAAGACGGCCTGAGAGAACATAACCCTGGCCCGCCCCATTCATTCCTTGGAAGCAGACTCATCAACCGGGGTCTTTATGGGTGAAGAAAGACGGGTATTCGGGGCTGCTTTGACCACCACTGGTCGCGGCATCACGTTCACGCGTTCGTAGCGCCCCTCGACGCCTCTCCCCGGTTGTCCATCTCCCTCGGTCAGTTATGCTCCACACGATAATCGCCTGTTTCACGGGCAGAGCCGACAGAACCGGCGCTGTAGTCCGTGAGGCACGATACGCAGCAGAATGCGACCAGAGGATCGAGGAAGGATCACGACATGACGGATCAGGACCATACCCTCATGGGCAACAGCGCCATCGATTCAGACGCTCTGTGGCAAGACATCATGGAGACGGCGCAGTTTGGCGCAACCGAGAAAGGCGGACTCTGTCGCCTCGCCCTAAGTGCCGAAGATCGGCAGGTGCGAAACTGGTTTACACAGACAGCCGAAGCACTCGGGGCTACAGTCACGTCAGATGATATGGGCAACCAGTTTGCCCGTTTCGAGGGCACCGAGCCGGGCCTCGCCCCTATCGCAATCGGCAGTCATCTCGATACGCAGCCCACAGGTGGCAAATACGATGGCATTATCGGCGTGCTGGGCGGAATTGCCGTTCTGCGTACGCTGAAGGAAAGCGGGCGTCGCCTTCGCCATCCCGTCGAGATCGTCAACTGGACCAATGAGGAAGGAGCACGGTTCGCGCCTGCCATGCTGAGTTCTGGCGTTTTCGCGAAGATCTTCACAGCTGATTTTGCAAAAAGTCGCGTCGATGCGGAAGGTACACGCTTTGACGCCGCACTCGCCTCGATCGATGCGGCAGGCGACGAACCCTGCGGCGAACATCCTCTCGCCGCCTATCTTGAACTGCATATCGAGCAAGGCCCTATGCTTGAAGCAGAACACTGCACGATCGGTGTCGTGACCGGTGTGCAGGGCATGCGCTGGTATGAAGTGACGGTAACGGGTCGCGACTCCCATGCTGGCACGACACCGATGACCATGCGGGCCGATGCGCTTCAGGCGGCCTCACGCCTCATGGCCAGCGTACAGGAGATCGCGCTCAATCGCCCGCCCCACGCTGTCGGGACGGTTGGCATGGTGACGGTCAAGCCAAACAGCCGCAACACCATTCCCGGAGAGGTCATTTTCAGCGTCGATCTGCGTGACCCGAATGATGATGTGGTCATTGCCATGGAGAACAGCTTCCGCGATCGCGCCGGGGCGCTGTCGCGCGAATACGGGGTCAGCATCGGTATTCGTGAAATCTGGGACTCGCCGGCCGTGCATTTTGACCAGCGCCTGATCGACGCTGTTTCCTTCGCAGCCCGCGCGCAACATCTGCCGTCACGCGAGATCACCTCGGGCGCAGGCCATGACGCGGCCTATCTCGCCCGCATCGTCCCGACAACCATGATCTTCGTTCCCTGCGCTGGCGGCATAAGCCATAATGAAAGCGAATCTGCCACGCGCGAGGATATTGCTGCCGGGGCGAATGTTCTGCTGCAGACATTGTTCATTGCAGACAGGCAGCTCGACCCCGGCTCGTCTTCAGGCAGCTGATTTACGCCGATAAAACAGCACGATCAGGAAGGCGATCAGCGCCACGGCGGTGCCACTGACCGACACCGCCCCGTAGCCGAGACCGTGTGAGAGCACCGCGCCACCCAGCCAGGCGCCAAGTGCGTTGCCGAGGTTGAACGCTCCGATATTGACCGAGGATGCGAGGGCTGGCGCCTCATGCGCTGCCTGCATCGTGCGCATCTGGAGCGCAGGCATGATGGCAAAAGACGCCGCGCTCCAGACCAGGATACCGGCTATTGCGCCAAGGGATGAGGCTGCAAGCATCGGGTAAACGAGCATGATTCCCCCGAGAACCGGCAGCATGGTCAGAAGGGCAAAGCGCGTCGAGCGATCGGCAAGCCGCCCACCAAGTGCAGCACCGATGCTGAATCCTACCCCGATGGTCATCAGCGCCAGCGTCACGAGCGCGTCGCTTGCATGGGTGATGCTGTGCAGGAACGGTGCAATATAGGTGTAGAGCACGAACATGATCCCGGCGCCGAGTGTCGTGACTGTAAGGGCCAGCAATACCTCCCCACCCAGCAGGACACGCAATTCACCCAGGATATCAGGCTTGGGCGAACGCCCTCTTGGCGGGAGCGCGATGGAAAGCGCCAGAACGGCCAGCGCGCCGAGCAGGGCTGTCACGAGAAAGGCGCTGCGCCAGCCCATCGTGTCCCCAAGCCAGGTGGCTGCGGGCACACCGAAGATATTGGCGATGGTCAGCCCCAGAAACATGGACGCAACCGCTGAGGCCCGCTTCTCTGGCGCGACGACGCTCGAAGCCTCGACCGCGCCAAGACCGAAAAACGCACCGTGAGACAGGCTTGTGACAACCCGCCAGAACATGAGCAGCGCATAGCTGTGGCTCAGCCCGGCGCCGAGATTACCGATGATATAAAGCCCCATGAGCCCTATCAGCGCTGCCTTTCGCGACATGGCCCCCAGAAGCAATGTCATGATCGGCGCGCCGATCATGACGCCAAACGCATAGGCGCTGACGAGCCCCCCGGCCTTGGGCACACTGACATGCAGATCCTGCGCGATAACGGGCAGCAGACCCATCGGCGTGAACTCGGTCGTGCCAATCGCGAAAGCGCCAACAGCGAGCGAGAATAATGCGATACGCGGCGATGCCATCATGCCTCCAGAATATTTAAAGCTCACGCAACTTCTTCTTACTTTTCAGATCGTGCCGGTCATGCCACGACTTTACCGAGTGACCTCGCAACAGGAGCCGGAAAGAAGGCCATGAATTCCCATAACGCCGACAGCAATCTCGACGCCCTCTGGCTTCCTTTTACGGCCAATCGCCAGTTTCGCGACTCACCCCGCATGCTCGTCTCTGCAAAAGGCATGTACTACCGTGACGATAAAGGGCGTGAAGTGCTCGATGGTTGCGCCGGGCTCTGGTGCGTCAACGCCGGTCATGGTCAGCCACGCATCGTCGAGGCCGTGCAGAAAGCCGTCGCGACGCTCGATTTTGCCCCGGCCTTCCAGATGGGTCATCCCCTCGCCTTCCAGGCGGCCGATCGCATTGCCCGCCTCGCCCCGAATCCTCTGAACCATGTGTTCTTCTGCAATTCCGGTTCGGAAGCTGGTGATACCGCGCTCAAGATCGCCATTGCCTATCACCGCCTGCGCGGCGAAGGCACCCGCACCCGGCTGATCGGCCGCGAGCGTGCCTATCATGGTGTCGGGTTTGGCGGCATTTCTGTTGGTGGCATCTCTGGCAACCGCAAGCTCTACGGCTCGCTTCTGACCGGTGTCGATCACCTTCCCCATACGCTCGACCTTCGTCGCAATGCGTTTTCGCGCGGTCTGCCCGAGCATGGGGCAGAGCTGGCAGATGATCTGGAGCGGATCGTGGCGCTGCATGACGCCTCGAATATCGCTGCCGTCATTGTCGAGCCGATGGCCGGATCGACCGGCGTTCTGCCCGCACCCAAAGGCTATCTCAAGCGCCTGCGCGAGATCTGCACGAAGCATGGCATCGTGCTGATTTTTGATGAAGTGATCACAGGCTTCGGCCGTCTTGGTGCTTCTTTTGCTGCAGAAAAATATGGTGTCGTGCCTGACATCATGACCGTCGCCAAAGGGATCACCAACGGCACCATTCCGATGGGCGCCAACATCGTATCCGACGAGATTTTCAACGCCTTCATGCAGGGGCCGCGTGAAGCGATCGACCTGCCCCATGGCTACACCTATTCGGCCCATCCGATTGCCTGCGCTGCCGCTATCGCCACGCTCGATACCTATGCGGAAGAGCATCTCTTCGAGCGTGCCGCAGCGCTTTCGCCTTATTTCGAGGAAGCGGCCCACTCGCTGCGCGATGCACCGCATGTCGTCGATATCCGCAATGAAGGTCTCGTTGCCGGTATCGAACTGGCCCCTCGCAACGCCAAGACCACGCGCGCTTTCGAGGTATTCGAGCGCGCCTTCCATGAAGGGCTCCTGCTGCGTTACACGGGCGATATTCTTGCCATTTCACCGCCACTGATCATTGAAAAGAATGAGATCGACCGGATCTTCGAGATCATCGGCCGTATTCTCAAGACCATCGACTGATACGTCATCCCCCTCCCGCAAGCGGCATAGCCTTGCGGGAGGCTCCAGACTTCAGGCACAGCGCTCAAAGTGCGGAGTCACTGCGTTAATTGACGCGGCCGCCCCTAAAAGAGAGATGGTGCGACCGTCGCGCCTTCGCTGACCGCGCCCGGGAAATCGGCTTGTCACTTCAGGCACTGATCTGAAGGAAAAACCTCCGCTTTCGATCAGCCTCCTGTCGGAAGCCTCACCGATCAGCGCGTTCTCGGGACGGGGGCCTTCATCACAGCGAGACAGGCGTGATCCTGCAATTCCTCGCCTGAAGCGCGATCGCTGCCCTGCGCCACGTCATCAAGCAGGACATAGCCGGAACGCAGCGGCGCCACCACGAGCGTATGGTCACCCATCTCTGTCTCCGGATGCCGGAGCGATGCCGCCAGAACGAGAAACGGCGAGGCATCAAGGGAGGTCAGATAACGTGCCCGATAACGGTGACCATCGAGCGTGTCCGGCAATACCGCCCAGTCGGAGCCAATGCGCGACGCGTCACGATCTAGCGTCGCCCGTATTTCTGGCGCAAGGCAATCCAGATGAATATGCAACTGGTTCTGCGAACGCCCTCTGGCCGAGTTGATTGCCAGGGAAAGCATCGTTTCGGGAACGGGCATTCCGTAGGAGGCACCAACCCGATCGCGATAAGACCATGCTTCGGCAAAGTAATTGGGCTGGTTGGCCTGCAGCAGGGCTGCACTCTCCATTCCGGCCACCTTGTCAGTCGGGATCAGAAGATACTGACCACGCCCTTCGATGGAATGCAGAAGCGCTATATGGCGCGACTCATCGTAGACGGCGCAGGGTGCCGTGCCCTGCGCGCATCTCTGATGCACGATCTTCCAGAGCGCATCAGGATCATGATCCTTGTGCACCACGGTGGCAGCCGAGGCATAGGACACACCCGCAACCAGAGCCCCGCCCAGAATTGCGAGAGGCGATAGAAGGCGCGCGATCAGCACGTGCGTGTCTGTGCCGTCAGGGTCATGCTCTGGGCGAGGCGATCCAGTCTGCGCTTCACACCGCCACCCGCCGCAAAGCTGCTTTGCGAATCATGGCTCAGCCAGAGCGTACCGTCCTCAATGGCGAGCGACGTGTTCTTGAGCAGAGCTGCCGTGCCACCGCAGATCGTATAGGCAAGACGCAGCGCGAAGCCGAGCTGGATGGCGCGATCGCAATCATCGGGTGCGAGCAAGCGACGCGAAACCTCCATCAAGGGATCGGCCGGGTCGGCCTCATAGCGTACGGCCAGGGTCATGGCGACAAAAGCACGTGCCTGATGATCGAAGCCGACACCGTGCATACGCATCACGCGCAGATAGGTCTGTGCCGCCCGATATTCGGGATGATCGAAAGACCCGATATCGGACATGCGGCAGGCCATGTCGCGCAGAGACGTTTCGGAAGGCGTTTCATGCTGGAAGAGCGGCGCGGTCCAGCGTACCAGATCGCCCGGAAGCTCCATGCTGCGGCTGAGACGCTGTGAAGCCTCATCGGCCAGCGCACGACAAGGATCGAGCGAGGCCACGGCCTGACCCACCTTGCGCATATACCACCCCTCGCGGAGCCCATCGACGCTGAAAATGATCTGCGACGGCTGCACGATACGCATCAGGCGACGCAGAACGGTGGCCGAAAAAGGCACATCATCCAGTCGCTTGCGCGGAAAGCCCGGCAGTTTCTCCAGCGTCTTGCGGGGCGTATCGATGAGCCATGTCACCATCTCACGGGCCTCGTCAGCACCGAGCGTGTAGAGATGGACGATATTGAGCGGGTAATGCGTGCGCGCAATCTGCAATCGCGCCAGAGCGCGGAACGCTCCGCCGACCAGATAGAGCGGCTTGCCCTTGAGCGCAGGCAGCCAGTCCACATCGTCGAGATCGGCTTCCACCACTTCACGCGCCCGCTTGAGATCCCCTCCCGAACGATCGGAAAGGCGAATTACGCCGAGCGGCTTGGTGCAGGCCTCATGATGGCGACCATTGGCCACGCGGATCAGTTCAAGCGACCCGCCGCCGATATCGGCCACAACACCATCGGCATAAGGCAGACCACAGAGCACGCCCGTCGCAGCATAATCGGCCTCTTCCTCACCTGACAGGATTCGGATCGGCACGTCAGGCATGCATTCGTGCAGGGTCTCGACAAATTCATGACCATTGCTGGCATCACGCACTGCGGCCGTGGCCAGCACCTCGAAAGGATGGGCGTCCATGGCGCGGGCAATGGCGTTGAACCGGCTCATGACGTCACGCGACAGGCGCAGACCATCCTCATTGAGCCGTCCCGTGTGCTCCAGACCGCGCCCCAGACGCAAGGTCGCCTTCTCGTTGAAGATCGGAACAGGGTTGCGGGTAACACCTTCGAACACAACCAGTCGAACCGAATTCGACCCGAGATCGACGATGGCTGCGCGATGATGGCCTTGGGGCGCGTCAGAACCGGTCACTCTACCCTCTTTCTCAATCTTCGCGGATGCGCTCGGGCCGTTCGCGTCGACCCGCATCCTTGTCCAGCGGTTTTTCCCTCGCTGCCGACCCACGGCCGGAAAGCGAAGGGTTGTGCATGAAATACTCATGCGCCGAGAACGGATTAGCGCCCGGAGACACACGGTGCCAATCCCCTCGTGAGGAAAGCACCCAGCTTTGAAGCGTATCGCGCAGATCCATCGTCATGATCTGGCCCAGTATCTGCGCATGAACCGTCGGATTGAAGATCGGCACCATGGCCTCGACACGACGGTCCATGTTCCGCCCCATCCAGTCTGCCGAGGAAATGAACACCTTTGCCTTGTGCGAGGGCATGCGATGCCCGTTGCCGAAGGCGAAAATGCGCGCATGCTCCAGAAACCGCCCTACGATGGAACGGATCTCGATATTCTCTGAAAGGCCAGGCACGCCCGGGCGCAGGCAGCAGATACCACGTACGATGGCCACCACCTTCACGCCTGCCCGGGAGGCGCGATAAAGCGCATCGATCAGTGACGGATCGACAAGGCTGTTCATCTTCAACCAGATCTTGGCGGGACGACCTGCCTTGGCGTGATCGATTTCGCCATCGATCAGATCCATCAGCGTATCACGCAGCGTGATCGGGGCGAAAGCGAGCGCTTCCATATCCACAGGCGTGGCGTAGCCGGTCATGTAGTTGAACAGCTTGGCCGAATCGCCTGCAAGCTGTGGGTCGCAGGTGAAGAAAGAGAGGTCGGTATAGATACGCGCGGTGATGGGATGATAATTGCCCGTGCCGAAATGCGCGTAGGAGCGCAGCCCGCCAGCTTCACGCCGCACCACGAGGCTCAGCTTGGCATGGGTTTTCAGATGGGTGAAACCGAACACCACCTGGACCCCGGCCGATTCGAGCGAGCGCGCCAGCCGGATATTGGCTTCTTCATCGAAGCGCGCACGCAGCTCGACCATGGCCGTCACGGATTTGCCAAGCTCAGCCGCCTCGATCAGGGCGCGTACGATCGGGCTATCGCGGGACGTACGATAAAGCGTCTGCTTGATGGCCACGACATTGGGGTCGAGCGCGGCCTGCTTGAGGAACTGCACCACCACGTCGAAACTCTCGAAGGGGTGATGCACCACGATGTCCTTGGCGCGAATCGCAGCAAAACAATCGCCGTCATAATCACGAATGCGCTCGGGAAAACGTGGTGTGTAGGGCTTGAACAGCAGATCAGGGCGATCAGAGACGATCATCTGCTTGAGATCGACAACACCGATAATGTCGGGCTGGATGACCACGTCATCCTTGGCGACATCGAGCTCTTCAGCAAATTCGCGCCCCATTCCTTCAGGAATGGACGCATCAAGCGCCAGATGGATACCGACGCCACGGCGGCGCTGCTTGAGCGCGGTCTCATAAGACAGGACAAGGTCTTCGGCCTCGTCCTCGAATTCCACATCCGAGTCACGAATGATACGCAGCACCCCGCCCTCGGCAATCTCCATACCCGGGAAAAGACGCGTGATATGGAGGCGAATCACGTCTTCCAGCAGGACAAAGCGCACATCCGGACGGATATCCGGTTCTTCCTTATGCGGCGCTGGCAGTCGAATGAAGCGATCGATCTGCTGCGGCAGAAGAATAAGCGCGTCCATGGAAAAACCGGGAACGGACGGGTCATTCAGCCTCAGGGCCAGCGCCATTCCCAGATTGGGAATGAAAGGCATGGGATGAGACGGATCGATCGCAAGCGGCGTCAGAACGGGATAGATTTCGTCTTCGAATTTGGCGGCAATGCTCTCGCGCTCGGCTTCGGTCAGCTCATCGCGCGTGCACAGGCGAATACCCGCCTGCGCCAGCTCGCCCCGCAACAAACGCCAGATGCGCTGCTGGGCGGCGAAAAGCTTGGCAGCACTGCGTCTGACACTCGTCAGCTGGCGTGCGGGCGTAAGACCATCAGCTGAAGGGACGACCAGCCCCTCACGCACCTGCCCGACCAGCCCGGCGACACGAACCGAATAGAACTCATCCAGATTACTTGCGCTGATCGACAGAAACCGCAGTCTTTCAAGTAAAGGATGACGGCTGTTTTCGGCCTCTTCAATGACACGCTGGTTGAAATCGAGCCATGAGAGTTCACGATTGATGAATCGCGCGGGCGAGGTCACGATCCCCGGATCGGGAATACGTGCCACGGCCCTCGTCGCCCGGGCGGGACTTGAACGCCTGTTTCGGGCAGTTCGGGGTGCCTTGACCGAGGCAGCCTTTGACTCTTTTTCCGAAGACGACGTCACGCGATGCGTTCCCTGTTTCTGACCGTAGGAGAACTACAGCATCGGCTCAGGAGAGGCAGTACGTCAAACCCCTTAACCCAATCATCACAAAGACGTCGTCAGCAGAATGACTCCTCGTCACCCTCATCGAGCAGCCCTGACAGCACCTCCCTGGCAAGAGCCCGGGTCAGAGGACGACCATGAGCTAACCCGGCCTGATCGAGCCTCTCGACAGCCGTCACGATGGCATCGCCCGTGCGGGGCAGATGGCGAAGCAGCCAGTCCAGAATCGGCTTGGAGACAATCATCTGCCGCTCGGCAATCAGGCGCAGCAGCAAGGTAAAGCGCAGCGAATCTTCCGGCGACGCAATCGGCACGATTGTGACCGCGCGCAGGCGGCTGGCCAGATCGGGCAGAATGATTGCCTGTCGCATGGGCGAAACACGCGCCGCCATCAACAATGTGATCCGATGTTCGCGCGCCAGATTGAGCAGATGCAGCAAGGCCCGCTCCGACGTCACCCGGTCGATGGCGTCAAGGGCCAGCGCAGCCGGGGGGGCTTCGGCCAATGCGGCAATATCGGCGCGGTCGAGACTGGCAGCATCCAGCACGCGCGCGCCGCGTCGTGCGGCCCAGATATGCAGCAGATGGGTCTTGCCGCAGCTATCGGCCCCGCAGAGAAGAAGGCGCCTGTCAGGCCATCCGGTCTGGTTGAGCCAGAGCCGCGCCTGTGCGTTCGACGCGGCTGCGACGAAGTGGCGTGCGGCTACGCTCGGCGGCGGACGCAGCGCCAGAGCGAGCTGCCGAGCCGCATTCCCGGGGGACAAACCGTCATTTCGCGCCTCTTTGTCCATCCAATAGCCGTTCCGGTCCTTTCCGAGCCGGGTCGGCTCCAGTAGTAAGGGCGGATAGTAACGCAACCGGCCAGGTTTATCGAGCGAGGCGACAGCATGACCGACCCAATCTCTCCTTCAGCGAGCTATCGCGAGTCCGGTGTCGACATCGAGGCCGGTGACGCGCTGGTCGAGGCGATCAAACCCGCTGCAAAATCGACCGACCGGCCGGGCACCATGGGCGGGCTCGGCGGTTTCGGCGCCTTGTTCGACCTCAAGGCTGCCGGGTTCAGCGACCCTATTCTGGTCAGCTGCACCGATGGCGTCGGCACGAAGCTGATGGTGGCCATCGAAAGCGGCCAGCATGACACGGTCGGCATCGATCTCGTTGCCATGTGCGTCAATGATCTGGTCGTACAGGGCGCGCAGCCCCTTTTCTTCCTTGACTATCTGGCCACGGGCAAGCTCGCTGTCGAAGATGCTGCCCGCGTCGTGCGTGGCATTGCCCAAGCCTGCCGCGACACTGATTGCGCTCTGGTTGGCGGCGAAACCGCTGAAATGCCCGGCATGTATGGCCCCGGTCATTATGATCTGGCAGGGTTCAGCGTTGGGGCTGCAGAACGCAGCGCCCTTCTTCCCTCAGGCATCGCCGAAGGCGATGTCCTGATTGCCCTGCCCTCATCGGGCGTGCATTCCAATGGTTATTCGCTTGTACGCAGCATCAAGACCATGAGCGGTCTCGAATGGAACAGCGAAGCGCCGTTCGAGACCGGCAGTACGCTGGCCGAAGCCCTGCTGCGCCCGACGGCTCTCTATGTCCGAACCGTCATGGCCCTGCACAAGGCCGGTCTGCTGCATGGCTGCGCCCATATCACGGGTGGCGGTCTGCCGGGCAATCTGCCGCGCGTGCTGCCCGAGGGGCTGGGTGTGCAGATCGAGGCCGGTAGCTGGCCCGTACCGCCCGTCTTCCGCTGGCTGGCTCAGACCGGCAATGTCGCTCATGACGAGATGCTCAAGGTCTTCAACTGCGGTATCGGTATGGTTCTTGTCACGCCCGAACCCGACAAGGTTCTGGCACTGCTCGAAGAGCGCGGCGAAAAAGGCTACCGCATCGGTGAAATCACGGCGAATGGTCCGCGCTACGCGCTCGATGGCACGGTCGACTTCTCCTGATGACAAAAACGCCCATCGCCATTCTCATCAGTGGGCGTGGCAGCAACATGAATGCGTTGATCGAGGCCTGTGCGCGACCGGATTATCCGGCGCGTATTGCCCTCGTGCTCAGTAACAACCCCGACGCGCCCGGCCTTGAGACTGCGCGCGCAGCCGGGCTTGAAGCCATCGCCATCGATCACCGTCTGTTTCCGAAAGATCGCGACGGCCACGAAGAGGCTATCGACAAGGCCCTGCTCGACGCTGGCGTGGAGGTCATCTGCCTCGCAGGATACATGCGCGTGCTGACCCCCTATCTGGTCGGGCGCTGGCAGGGCAGAATGCTGAACATCCACCCGAGCCTTCTCCCGGCCTATCCGGGTCTGGACACACATGCCCGCGCGCTCGCCGCTGGCGATGCGGAGCATGGATGCACTGTGCATCTGGTGACGGATGGGGTCGACGAAGGCCCTGTTCTCGCTCAGGCGCGGGTCAAGGTGCACGAAGGCGATACCGAGCAGAGCCTTGCTCACCGTGTGCTTGAGCAGGAACACCAGCTTTATCCTGCAGCTCTCGCCGCTTTTCTGGACAGACGATAAAAAAAGCCCGGTCTCTCGCACCGGGCTTTTTTCATGCCTGCTGGCGTTACTCCGTCACGCCAGCCAGTAACGTGACGCCAGAACGCAGGTGAGCGTAACCATATCAATGGCAAGAAAGAGCCCCATAGCCAGCATCGCAATCTGATGGGTGCGCAGGGAAGAGGCTACCTGCCCCTCAACGCTGACCTTCGGAAATATAAGCGCCAGAAACGGCGCAATCGGCAGAAAATAGCGCCCCTGCACGCCATCGATTACCGGCGCACCGACTGGTGTCCAGATGACGTAAAGCGAGAAATAGACAGCGCCGATTGCCAGCAGGACAGCAAAAACAGCAAGAAATACTACCCGACCAGACTGACGAGCGCTCTTGTGATGAACGGCAGGATAGATACAAAAACAGCACGATGCGGTGATCGCGATGTAAAAAATGCGATAGAACCAATTCGGAAATACTGTATCAAGCCATCCCAGCACTCCAAAAAACTCATGAATATTATGTCTGATATGTGATTGAAGCGTATGCAGGGCGAGTGCTGGAAGAGTTGCAGGATGAGTCAGAACCCAATGCACCTGACCGCTGTCGGAAGTGCCGGAGCCGTCGAGGAATTGTATCTTCGCCGGATTGAGACCAAATTTCTGCCAGAAAAGAAATGCCAGCACACTCACAGCGAAAGGCAGAACATAGCGCCACCTGTGCGCACGGGCCATATAACCCAGCGGAATAAGGCTGCATAAAAGAAGGGGCGGCTTGCTGACAGCAAGAATTGCAAAAAGAGACGCCATGCCGAGCCAGAAACGCGAGGAGCCAGGATTGATCGTGTCCAGTCGGGTGAGAAGCGCTGCCGTAACAATCGCAAGCCCGATGAGTATACCATCCTGCGAACATGAGGCGCCGAGCGCTACAACCATTGGAAAGCTCGAAAGCACAGCCAGATAGAGCGCGCCCCGACGAGCCAGGGCCATACCCAGTGCGCATAGCGCTATCGCACAGATCACGTTGATCGTACGAACTGCGTAGCTGGTCTGCAGGATTGTTGCTCGCGTATGCCGGGCAACGAACGCCGCAAGTGCCCCCGGAAGATAGGTGATAGGCGCATAGATTGCCGTATTGGGAAAAGACACCCAGGTTTTTTCTCTGGACCAATGTCTTTCAGAGAGCGCAAGAAGCTCTTCGCTCGACACCTTGGCCTGAGGATTGAAGCGCAGAGAATTCAGTAGCTCCGATTCCGCCGGAATACCTGTGGGAAGATACCCTCCGGCGTCCTTGGTGCCCTTTTTGATAGCAACAAATCCACCCTGTGAAATCTGCGTGAGCCTTGCGAAGTGATTGCGCTCATCAGGCGTCTGACCGGGAGGGGTGAGCAGCACACATGCCATCGCCATCAAGGAGGCGAAAAAGACGTAGAGCAGTGACATCTGGACTGTCAGCCCGGTTTTCAGAAATAGGCGCAAGAACAGGGGCTCCGGGCTATTGGGGTGACACTGCGCTGCATCCGTTCACTCGGCGTTGTGTGATCGAACAGCCTGATTTTTTTTAAAACTCGATCCGGGGAGGTGCCGGAAGGGCCAGATAAGCCAGTCGCTTTGCCTCCTGACGACCGAGCGCAACGCTATTGAGAATGACACCGCACACCAGGGCCAACGCCGCAAGAATCTCAAACCCTGTCGCCAGAACCGCTGAAGGCAGATGAAGAACCGTGTGCGTTTCGATGAAATCCAGCACCGAGCGCATGCCGGTCACGCCACCAATTAACGCAAGGCATACACCCATGAGCCCAAAGAACAGGAAGGGACGTTCCTGTTTGAGCAGGTTGATAATCGTCCCAAGAATCCTGAAGCCATCACGATAGGTATTGAGCTTCGAAAATGAGCCCTCAGGGCGCTCGACATAACGTGTCGATACTTCACCCATGGACATGTTGAGCTGCAAAGCATGGACCGTGAGCTCGGTTTCGGTTTCGAACCCGGAGGAGATTGCCGGAAACGACTTGACGAAACGACGGCTGAATAGCCTGTAACCCGAAAGCATATCCGACTGGCCACGGCCGAAAAGCCTTACGACCAGCCCCGTCAGCACTTTGTTGCCCAGAACATGCCCCGCACGATAGGCTTCCGCACGCTCGTGCAGACGGACACCCATCACCGTGTCGTGAGCGTTTTCCAAAGCCAGGCGGATCATTTTGGGCGCAGCCGCAGCCTCGTAAGTGCCATCACCATCAATCAGAACAAAAAAATCGGCCTCGATATCGGCAAACATCCGCCTGATGACATGGCCTTTACCCTGCAAGCGCTCACGACGGATGATAGCTCCAGCCTCGCTTGCTTTAGCAATAGTGTGATCTGTCGAGTTGTTATCGTAGACATAGATAGCAGCATCAGGCAGTGCCATTCGCATGTCGCGCACGACAGTGCCGACTGTTACCTCCTCATTGTAACACGGTATCAATACCGCGACCTTCGGGCCGGTCGGGGAGGGTATTATTCTGGAGAACTTTTCCTGCTGAATATTATCTGGCTGCATCAAGCTCTCTACGAAACAATTCTTGTGTCCTGAGTATAGCATTTCTGCGGATGTCGGACCAGATCAGTGCAAGGCACCTGCTATCCCCTAATTCGTGATATCAGAGTCCGAGCGAAAATCATCTGTACCCCACCAAACACGGTGTTCGCGTCTCACCTACCAAACGCAGGTGAACAAAGGTTCTCATTGCTGATACAGCGTGATCTCTGCCCTCTGGGCATCGAATGACCCGAAGACTGCGTCGGGAAAGCCAAGCGGAACGACGCGATTGTTCCCTGCCGGTCGGAGCCACTCTAGGGCACCTCATTGGAACGGACGATGGACTTGGCTTTCCCGCAGTTCATCATCCCAATTCCGAGCCACCTCTCGCTGGCAGAATGCTGCAACAGACCGCGATGTCGGGAGAAAGAGTTTCGGCAAGGAACAGGAGGCAAACCAGAGGCGATAACGCTTTCTGTTCGAGCGCGTCGGGCCAAGGATGTGTTTCACCATCGACAGCCTCACAGGCTCACGTTGCGCACCCCACCCACCATGACGAACACTCCTGCCGAGGCATCGGCCGATATAGCGCTGTAGGCTTTTTAAAGTCGTTACATCCAGAAGGATCACGCCCGTTGCGCGTTCGAGACGCCGATCGAGGCAGGATGAATAATTACCGTCGATAATCCAGTGAAGAGGCGGCGATCGCCTGGGCATGATCGTGATGGAAATCGGTCAGGGAGCGCAGCCTGTCAAAGGTGCCGACTTCGTGGCGCAGAAGATCGAGATGGACGACCGGAAGGCCCGTAAGCCTTCCGATAGATACCGAGAGCGTCGATTTGCCGCTATTGCTCGGTCCCATAACAATCAATCGCGGACCGAGCATCCTCAGTGAGATATCGCAGGATTGATGGGTCATCGACACCGTCTCATGCCGCTGCGCCCCGGAAAACACGTTTGAGAACAATTCGTCGATCTCCATCGCTTGTGAGGGTGCGGCGACAAGCCTCGCATGGCAGAAGAACACGGATCGCAGAAGACTTTGAACAAGGACAAGACATGCATCGAGCGCATGACCGGGGTATGGGGCTGGAAGAATGGTGCCTATTGCTGGTTCTTGCCCTGCTCTGGGGCGGCTCTTTCTTCTTTTTCAAGATACTGGTTTCAGCCGTGCCGCCCTTCACGGTGGTGCTTGGGCGCGTGGGGCTTGCGGCGCTGGCGCTCAATCTGGTTCTGTTTTGCAAGAGCGATCGCCCGACCCTGGGGCGCTCTGTCTGGCTCAGGCTGCTTCTGCTCGGGGCGCTGAACAATATCATCCCCTTTTCGGCTATCGCCTTCGGCGAAACGCGCATCTCAAGTGGCGTCGCAGCCATCCTCAACGCAACTACTCCGGTCTTCACAATCATCGTGGCGCATTTTTTCACTCATGACGAGAAGCTGCGCTGGGGCAAGATTATCGGCATCATGATGGGCTTCTGTGGTGTGGGCGTGCTGATTGGACCGGCTCTGTTCGGCAGGGGCACACAGCAATCGCTTCTGGGCGAGATCGCCTGCCTCACTGCTGCTCTGAGCTATGGGTTCGGCGGGGTCTATGGCCGCCAGTTCAAGGGGCTGCCCCCTCTCAAGCTCGCGACCGGGCAGCTTACCGCCAGCACGGCGCTGGTTCTGCCTTTTTCGCTCTTGGTCGATCATCCCTGGGGCCTGGCTATGCCGTCAGTAACGATCTGGGGGGCTTTTGCAGGCATTGCCTTTCTCAGCACGGCCCTCGCCTTCATTCTCTATTTCAGACTTCTTGCGACAGCGGGTGCCACCAATCTTTCTCTCGTGACTTTCCTGCTGCCGATCATGGCGCTTATGCTTGGCACCGTATTTCTGGGTGAGACGATACGCTGGTACGCACTTGCAGGACTTGCCTTGATCGGCGCGGGTCTGGCCGCAATAGACGGTCGTCCCTGGCGGAAAGCACTAACTCTGCTACATCCAGGCCCACAAGGTTGAGATATCCTGACGGAGCGCCCCGCGAGACCAGGGGCGCCCTGCACTCCTACTGTTTTACCAGCTGAACCGATAAAAGGGCCACATGGCCGGGTGATTTACGAGCGAGGAAAAGCGTTCGCCCAGGCTCGATCCAGCGCATGTCCCCAACTGTCGCCGGATCTGACATGTCGGGGCATGACATGCTGATCTCGGACACCGCATCGGCCTCCGACATGATGATTTTTTCAATCACGGCGGCAGCAGTACCGCGAGATAACGCAACGCCCTCGGTAAGGTCTTGCTGATAGCAGAAAATCACCTGATGAACGTCAGGAAGAAGAATATAGCAACATTCGCTGCCCGACATGCCGAGCTTCTCCAGAACGCGACCGTCGTCGGTCATGATGCGGATCCCCGGATCGATTATCTCGACCTGATCCTGAGAGCCCTGCGCAGGCTTGCTCGGGAAAGGAACGACCGTGTCATGATTCGGGCTGACAGAATACCCGGATGCTGACACCATGCTACTCGACGACCACACCATACCAAATGCACTCTTTCTCTATTATTAATCGACTGGATAATCGATATTTTTTAGCATTACCTGCTCTCTGGCTCTGCTTTCCTCACGCGAAAACTAAGTAAATTTTTCGGAAACAATTATATCGAACGTTAATATTCAGTATCACCCAGTTTTCTTGATGGAAATTAACGTCAATTCTTCAGCGTTCCAAACCCGACCGCATTCTTTGTAGCGCAGGAAACAAAAAAGGCGGCACAAGGCCGCCTTTCATAGTGTTTCAATCGGACCATCTCTCAAGCGAAGCGACACGTCTCACAAGAGGTAATCCGAAATCCCAAAACCATGCTCTCGAGAAATTAAGAGAGGCGTGGTCCCAAGGGTAAAACAGCTTATGCGTGGATTTCTGTCTCGGCGAAGAAGAAAGCAATTTCGTTCTTCGCGTTTTCGAGGCTGTCCGAACCATGAACTGAGTTGGCTTCGATGCTTTCAGCGTAGAGCTTGCGCACCGTGCCGTCTGCTGCCTGCGCCGGGTTGGTCGCACCCATGACTTCACGATGACGGGCAACGGCATTTTCGCCCTGCAGAACCTGCACGACAACCGGCTCTGACAGCATGGAGGAGACGAGGCTGCCATAGAAAGGACGCTCTGCATGAACTGCATAGAAGGCCTTGGCCTGGTCTTCAGTCAGCTTGATGCGCTTCTGGGCGACGATACGCAGGCCGGCATCTTCGAACACGGCGTTGATCTTGCCGGTCAGGTTACGACGGGTTGCGTCAGGCTTGATGATCGAAAGGGTACGTTCCAGGGCCATGGCGGCATCTCCTGCACAAAAAAGAAAAGCGGTGAACGCCCCTCCCCTAGAGCAAAACAACACTTCCTGATAGTCCGCATGGCATCAAAAGCGTCCATCCTGTCTGGGAATTTGCCGTGAGCCTGCTGACCATCACCGATCTGACACTGCGTATCGCCGGGCGCGTGCTTCTCGACAACGCGTCACTCAGCGTCGACCCCGGCCGCAAGATCGGCCTTGTTGGACGAAATGGCGTTGGCAAATCAACGCTGCTGGCTGCGATAGCGGGCGATCTGCACCCCGATGGCGGCACGATCCAGCTATCGAACCGGGCCAGCATGGGTCGGGTAAAGCAGGAAACCCCTGAAGGCGAGGCTTCGCTGATCGAGACCGTGCTTGCGGGCGATCTCGAACGCGCCCGTCTTCTGCACGAGGCCGAGACGACCTCCGAGCCGACCCATCTCGCCGATATCCACGAACGGCTTCTGGTGATCGACGCGCACACCGCCCCAGCGCGCGCCGCCAGCATTCTTTCGGGACTGGGGTTCGATCATGAGGCACAGCAGCGGCCCGTCTCCTCATTTTCGGGCGGCTGGCGGATGCGCGTGGCGCTCGCCACAGCGCTTTTTCTCAATCCTGACCTGCTTCTCCTCGACGAACCGACAAACCATCTCGACATCGAGGCAACGATCTGGCTCGAAAACTGGCTCAGATCTTTCTCTGGCGCTGCCATCGTGGTCAGTCACGATCGCTCTCTTCTCGACAGCGTGGTCGACTCGATTGCCCATCTCGACAAGGGCAAGATCAATCTGACACCAGGTGGCTACGACGAATTCATCCGCATCCGTACCGAGCAGGCTCTGCAGCAGAACCGCGCGGCAGAGCGTCTGGCTGCCCAGCGCGCCCATATGCAATCTTTCGTCGATCGGTTTCGCGCAAAAGCAACGAAGGCACGGCAGGCTCAGGCAAGGTTGAAGGCCCTTGCCCGCCTTCCCCAGATCGATTCAGTAGTCGAAGACAGCCCGACGCGTTTCTCCTTTCCCGAACCGGCACCGCTCCCGCCGCCCATGCTGACGCTGGACAAGGTCACGATCGGCTATGACGGCCGCGCGGTTCTCTCGAATCTCTCCTGCCGCCTCGACCTTGATGATCGCATCGCGCTGCTCGGTCAGAACGGCAAGGGCAAGTCGACCTTCGCCAAGCTGCTTGCAGGACGGCTCGAACCCATGACGGGAACCATGCAGCACTCATCGCGGTTGCGCATCGGCTATTTTGCCCAGCATCAGGGCGACGAACTCGTGCTTACCGAGACACCGATCGACCATATGAGCCGCGCCATGCCTGAGGCGACCCCGGTGGCTGTCCGGGCGCAGCTCGACCGTTTCGGGCTCGATGCCGGCAAGGCGGAATCGCGCGTCGGCGATCTGTCAGGGGGTGAAAAGGCCCGCCTGCTTCTGGCTCTTGCCACTCGTAACGCCCCGCATCTTCTCCTGCTCGACGAGCCGACCAACCATCTCGATCTGGATGCGCGTGATGCCCTCATCAGGGCGTTGTGCGATTTCGAGGGCGCGGTGGTGCTGATCAGCCATGACGCGCATCTGGTGGAATCCGTAGCCGATCGACTCTGGCTGGTCGATGACGGCACAATCACGCCGTTCGATGACGACATGGACGGCTACCGAAGCTGGCTGAACGAACGGGCAAGAAAAGCGGCCAGCGAAGCACGCATCGAAAACAGCTCTGATAATAGCGGTCGCAAGGACCAGCGCCGCGACCGGGCCGAACAGAGACGCGCCCTCGCCCCCTTGCGCAAGGAGGCAAAAGCAGCCGAGCATCTCATGGAATTGCTGGGCAAGGAGCGGGCCAAAATAGAGGCGCGCCTCGCCGATCCAGCTCTTTATGAAAAAAGCGATGCCAGCGAGATAACGAAGCTCAATACGAGGCTGGCGGCGCTCGGCGCCGAAGAACAGGCCGCAGAAGAGCGCTGGCTGAACGCAGAAGCCGAGATCGAGGAAGCGAACCGGAGCTAGGCGTTTCCGTTATGCGCAGTACCGATTATCGAGAACGGGATAAGATGTCCGACCATCCTTCTGACGCCGCCCCGGCTGCCGGGCGCGAGCTGCTGCAGATCTTCAAGATCCTGCGCTTTACCCTGATTGTCACACTCGTCGTTCTGGCGCTCTGGCTGCTTGGCGATGTGCTCATGGTCGTTTTTGCAGCGACACTCTTTGCCGTCATCCTGCACGGGCTCGCGCGTATTCTGCGAGACAAGGCACGCATCCCTTACCAGCTCGCGGTTGGGCTCGTGGCGCTGATCATCCTGATCGCCATCGGGGCCTTGTTCTATTTCAGCGGTCCGCAGATCAGCGACCAGTTCGTGAAGCTCAAGGCGGCCCTCATCACGCAGTATGGTCAGCTACGCAGTCAGATGGGCACGAGCACCTGGGGTCAGTTCGCCCTCGATCATCTGCCGAAATCTCTCGGTGGAAACGAGCAGGGTAATGGCTCGTCTCTCGGCGCGGGCCTCGCCAATTCGGTGACCGGCATCCTCAGCAGCGCCTTCGGCCTGCTCGGCACGATCGCCGTCATTCTGATCGCCGGGCTCTATTTTGCCCTTTCTCCGGCAATCTATGTCGATGGCATGCTGCGCCTTGTCCCTGAAGGACATCGCCCTGCGGCACGCAAGCTCGTTCTGACCGCAGGCACGACATTGTGGTCCTGGACCATCGGACAGGCCTTCGACATGCTGGCCGTCGGGCTGGCGTCAGGGATCGGGCTCGGTTTCCTGGGTGTCCCCTTGGCCATGGCACTTGGCGTCGTCGCCGGACTTTGCAACTTCATCCCTTATATCGGCGCCATTCTCGGAGCGATCCCGGCGGTTTTGATCGCCCTCTCGCAGGGAACGCGAACCGGACTGATGGTTGCCGGTCTCTACTGCGTGATCCAGTTTCTGGAAGGCAACGTGCTGGCGCCCCTCATCCAGCGACATGCCGTGCATATGCCGCCGGCTCTCGCCATTCTGGCACAGACCGTCTTCGGCACCATCCTTGGCGTGCCGGGCTTGATTCTCGCCTCGCCTCTTACCGCAGCCCTGCTGGCAATCGGCGATACCGCAACCGCACCGCTCGAGGCCAAGATGCGCACCGGCAAAACGATGGGCGACTCCCCTCTCGCCCATGACGACGTCGACTGAAAACCAACGGCGCTGATGAATGACCTCACCTTTGGCGCGGTGAGGTTGCTCTGCCTTGGTGCCCAAATGCGCATTACACATTTCGCTACGGGCCGTCTGAACGACGGCTTCCTCAGTTCGAGACAAGCCCCCTGACATTTCCCATCAGATGGGAAGGGTTCGAGTCTTGGACTGAGATTCGGTTGAGCCGAAATGGTCTGCCTCCCTGCTCTCACAAGATCCCACCGAAGATACTTCCAATCTGACCCAACAGCAGCCGTGCGGTGGAGTTCTGTGCTCTGAATGGACAGCCACGGTCAACGCCCCTCCAGAATGATCACATGTCGTCAGGGAATACCGAGGACAGAAATCTGACCCCGCAAATGATGCGCTGGCGGGTCGATCAGGCAATATCTGTCAAGCCACAGACTTTGAAATATCCAGTAATGCCACCCTCCAGACCGAAGGAGATCCTCCAGGACAAATACTTGGCAACATTCTGTGTTTTTTCTTCCCAGATATTTGTTTGTAAATATGATCTGTGCGATATTGCGACATCCTAATTACTGAGAAAGCGTACGGAAACCAATGCTGAAAGTTCTGGTCAGCCATAATCTGAAAGTCTTTCTTGTGGAGGGAGAGAGCATCGTTCAGCGCGATTTTTCAAATATCACGCGTCCTGACGATGTTATCTGCTTCCACGACCGAAATGGCCTGCAGGGCTTTTGTACGCTGGGAGACGCAAATCGCTGGCTGGATCTCGAAACTCTCAATATTGCGCGCGCGATACCCAGTGTCATGATAGACTTGGACTATCACGGCAACGGACATTACAGCTTCAAATACAATGGGAAATTTGGACGCGCCAATCATCTCGGTGGTCTTGATTTTGTCTCCGAACACCGCAATCTCTGGGAAACATTCAAGCTTCTGGACATTCACGTGTTCCACGCGGCCACAAGGGTAGCCAGCCACCGTTGGGTTTTGGGCGGCAGCAACACGGTCGTGCGACTGAATTTGCGAGAGTCGAATTTTGACGAAGTGACTTTCGGAGACAAGAAGCTGCCTATGGACGCGTTCTTCAACAGTGCAGCATCCACGAAAAACCCTACCCGATTCATATTTTTCGATGAGTGGAAGGTCCACGAAGCATTCTTGCTCAATCCCGCGATCGTACTGGTTGTGTTCGGCCATGGAGCCGCTCTCAAACAATATTGCGAATGCATCCGCAGCATCGACCTGCTGGCGGAATATCGTGGCACGATTCTGATCGTCAGCAACATCCCAGAGGATCATCTCAAGGGCTTGGCCCCTGAGCCTCTACGTAGTCATATTAGAGTCATCCCGATGCAGGGCATGGATCAACTCGACTATGTAGGCGCTCGCCTAACCATCTTCAACACTTCCATACTCGATGAATACCAGCCGATACTTTATTCGGATGTTGATATTGCTTTTGATCTTCCGATCGAACCGTTCCTGATCAAAGCGGCCAAATCTCGACGGTGCAGCGCACAGGTCGAGTCGTTTCACCAGATCGCCACATCAGAACACACAGGGGCTACCCTGGTGCAGGCTGATCCGTTCTCGAGCGAAGGGCTGCATGGGTTCAACGGTGGCCTTCTGCTCGTGCCCAACATGGCAGATCATGCCCACTACATCAGGGCCGCATATCAAACTCTGATCCGATATACGTCCCAACATGGTCGCAAATCGATACCATTCTACGACCAGAGCGTGCTTAACTATGCGCTCTATAAGCTTGACGATTTCGATGCTGAGCCTGTCAGCGCACATACGCAGATAGGCGGTTACGATCATCCGACAGACCCTGCTCACCCTCGTGGCTTTATCCATTTCTGGAATACGGCCGACAAACATCTGGCCATGCAGGCATATATCGATAAAGCGGAGGAACTCCGGGAGCCTGCCAAATCCTGAGGTGATCCGCCTCTGTCGCCGCGTTACTGATAACGGCCACGTAAGAATTCTGGCTTTTTCTATTTCGCGGTGACAGCCTTCAACTCCCCCTGGACCTATCCAGAGATTCCGGGCGGATAGGAGACCGCGATAAGCTCACTCGGAATAGACAAGTTCTGGCTCAGGCCGTTTATGAGAGCAATCCAGGCCGGAACCTTTAGGCGGCAGCTTTTCGAGCAAACGACCTGGCGTGGCGTGCCTAACAGTTTCACAAAAAACTCCCTGTCACAGGCGGAAGGGTGAGGCGAATACGACCTTTCACGCCCACCCCGCGACTTTCTGCATTCCTTTCGTAACATCTTGCGGAACCATACATGGGGTATCACAAGGAGACAGATCGACTGTACCAAATGGCAACATATCGAAGCGGGTGACCGCACAGTTTTTGTCGCCGCACACACCTGCCCTGCCTGCCTCGATAGCGTTTTTCTGACGCATCAGGAGGTAGCGCCTCCATTATTCGCCGCCAGCGATCCGCACAGTGCTGCGACGGGCGGCCGCGCCATGAGATTGCGCGCCGACGAGACGTGCCTTTTTGCCGCAAACAGAATTCCGGTGCGTCAGTCATTTTTCTCTTGCTCCTGACACTGTGTCAGCATCGCTTCCTGCATCCGGCACCAAGGGAGGGGCTCAGATGACACGCAACAGATCGATCGGAGAGATGGCGGCGCAATGTGGGCTTTCACCACGCAGCCTGCGCCATCTCGAAGAAAAGGGCCTGATCAGCCCAAAGAGAAGCGAGGCGGGCCGACGCGTCTATGGCGCGCAGGAAACGAGTCTCGTCACGCGCATCCTGTTGCTGCGTCAGGCAGGTTATCGCCTGTCTGAAATATCATCCGCCATGCTGCACCCGTCTCTTGATGCCCGGAGCCTTATCGAAAGCCAGATCCTGTACCTGAGCGCGAAACAAAAGCAGGTCACCCTTATGCTGCGCCGTCTGCACGAGACCCTGACCTTGCTCGAGACGCGCGAAGCGCCGGATGTGGATGGGCTCTGCTCTCTCATCAAGGAGGCACAAATCATCATGTCAGACAAAGATTTCAAGGCCGTCGCGACGACCTATTTCACAGAAGAAGAGTGGGACCGCTGGAAGGAAACAGGCAGCAAGCTTTTTCCCGGCGACATGCGCACCCGCTACGAGCAGGGCTGGGCGGCACTTATTGCGCGCATTGAAAAAGCCATCGCGTCAGGTGTCATGCCCGGCTCGAGTGAAGCTCTCGCCCTCATGGAGGAATGGAGAATTCTGCAGCGGCCAATGGTCGAGGCTTTGGGCAAGGATCACTGGAACAAGGCTGCCAGAATGTATAGCGAAATGGATCAGTGGGAGACCGAGACAGCCAAGGCCCCGTTCAGTCAGGAAGTTTATCACTTCGTCTCGGAGACAGCCCGACTGGCGCGTGGGAACTGAACAGAAAAAGGGGGTAGACCCTGTCTGCCCCCTTCTTTCACTTTCGCTCATTTCTGCCTCGCCCGAAGACACCGCAATGAGATGCGGGTTCAGGGCACGTCCGTCTTCTGGAACCCCTGCCCATCTATGAGATGGTGGAGCACAGCCCAGTCTTCGTCGCTGAAGCTCTGCACTTTCAGACGCGCCTTCGGGTTGGCGCGTGTAATGGCCGTATTGTTCCAGTCGGCTCCGCTGATACCGGTCCAGAGTGCGAGTTCGAAGTCTCCGCCGTCAGGGTTGCGCCCCCTGATCACGACATCGCCTGTCGAAGGGGCTGGTGACGAGAGCGGCGCCCAGTGGCTTTTGTGACCCTCAAGCCAGTGATTGAGTTGGCCGGTTTCCTCAGCATTCAGCACGCGGGTCTGCCCGGTCTGCTCGATAGTGAGCGTCACATCGCTGAGCGTCTCGAATTTGAGCGGCCGCAACGACGGGAGCGCGAACGTCCAGATGACCGCGACTGTCGTCAGCACAAGGGCGACAAACCCGATAACGAGAAGTGTTTCCTTCCTCACGCGCCATGCTCCTGAGCGAAGAACCTCTGAACGGCAGCAATGATCCGTGCCACCTCGTCATCGGTCAGTTCGGGATGTAACGGCAGGGCCAGAATACGGGCGCCCAGCCCCTCCGAGACCGGCAGCGTAATCGTCTCGTCATGATGTTCTGCGTAGGCAGGCTGCTCGTGCAGCGGCTTGGGATAATAGACGACGCTCGGCACGCCCTCCTGCCCCAGATGCGCCTGAAGTGCGTTGCGTAGCGCCGCATCGGGAAGCAGGATCGAATAGATTGCCCAAGCGCTCTTTGACCCGGCAACGCGCTGTGGCGTCACAACCAGGCCTGAGAGAGCCGTGTCATAGCGACACGCGATTGCGTCGCGCCGCTCGAGCTCCTCTTCAAAACGGTCCAGCTTGGCAAGAAGGATCGCCGCCTGAAGCGTGTCGAGACGGCCATTCAGACCAATACGCAACACTTCATAGCGCGTGCGACCCTCACCGTGGCTGCGCAACGAGCGATAGAGCGCCGCCCTTTCGGCGTCATCCGTCAGGATAGCCCCGCCATCGCCATAGGCCCCCAGAGGCTTGGAAGGGAAAAACGACAACGTCGTTGCCAAAGCCTCACGCCCCAGCTTGCGACCATCAAGCGACGCGCCGAAAGCCTGGGCGCAATCGGCCATGAGAAGCAGATCCTGTTCGGCAGCAATGCGACGCAGGACCTCCCATGGTGCTGGCTGACCAAAAAGATCGACCCCGATGATCACACGCGGCTCAAGCTCTTCCTGCGCACGGATGGACGCAATGCGCTCCACCAGATTTGCCGGATCGATCTGGAAGGTCGCCGGGTCGACATCCACAAAAACGGGCGTCGCCCCCAGCAGGAGCACGACTTCTGCCGTGGCAGTATAGGTGAAGGCAGGCAGAAACACCGCATCGCCCGGGCCGATCTCTTCGGCCATGAGCACCATCAGCAGGGCGTCGGTGCCAGAAGAAACACTGATCGCATGGCCAGCGCCACTATAGGCACAGAGTCGCGATTCAAGCTCCTCGATCTCGGGGCCCATCACGAATTTGCAATGGGCGAGGACGGTGTCGATCCGCTCGCGCAAGGGGGCGCCCAGCCGGGCCTGTTGTCTTGGCAGATCGAGAAATTGGATGGGGGCTTTTTCGCTCATTGCACCTTGTTTCCATCTTCAGCCACCGAAGGCGACCCTCATTTGGCGCGGGACTATGACACAGACCCGTCGTTTTCCGAAGTCGGCGCGCGATCCCTGCTCCCGGCCTCGCCAGCCTGCAGACGACGCACTTCCCCCAGAGGATTATGCGCGAATTCAGGCACCAGCTCTTTCATGACGATCAGGGCCTGCTCGACCTCATCGCGATGGCTGACGCGCTCCAGTTCCTGAAGCAGTGCGGCCGCGGCGGTCAAATCGATCATGCGGGGAGTGGCCATCTTGAGCCCGGGTGCGTCGGTCGGCACAGGGGCCTCACGCCCGTGGAAAAGCTCTTCGTAGAGTTTCTCGCCGGGGCGCAGGCCGGTGAAGCGGATCGCAACATCCTCATCCGGCTTGAGGCCTGCAAGACGGATCATCTGTTTTGCCAGGCCGAGAATACGAACGGGCTCGCCCATATCGAGCACGAATATACCGCCCTGCTGCAGACGCATGTCTGTCTCGTCCGTCCGGTTGCGCAGGGCCGTACCCCGCACGCTGGCCTGCAAGACAAGCCCGACCGCTTCAGGCACGGTCATGAAATATCGCGTCATATCGGGATGCGTCACTGTCAGCGGGCCGCCCTGCTCAAGCTGGCGTCTGAACAGCGGCACGACCGAGCCAGTCGACCCCAGCACGTTGCCAAAACGCACGGTCACGCAGCGAAAAGCCGAGCCTCTGGCTTCGGCTGCCACGGCCAAGGCCTGACAGTAGATTTCAGCGCAGCGCTTTGACGCTCCCATGATGCTGGACGGGTTGACCGCCTTGTCGCTCGATATGAGCACCATGGCCGAAGCCATGTGACGTATGGCCGCATCGGCGACGATGCGAGTGCCAATCACATTGGTCAGCACACCCTCGCAGGGATTGGCTTCGACAATCGGCACATGCTTCAGCGCGGCCGCATGAAAGACCAGAGCCGGCTTGTGGACGGCAAAAACTTCCTCGATGCGGTCGGCGTCACGTATGTTGGCCACGATGACCTGACGCGGCACCGTCGGATAGCGTTCGGACATTTCTAGATCGATCTGCCAGAGCGCAAACTCACCATGATCGAGCAGCAACAGCTGGCTGGGGCCGAACTGGGCGACCTGACGAACCAGTTCGGAACCGATCGTTCCCCCTGCGCCAGTGACGAGCACCACCTGCCCCTGAATAAGACGCGCCATGCCTTCCCGATCGAGCGGCACTTCGGGACGGTTCAGAAGGTCTTCCAGAGCGATCGGACGCATCTGGATTTCTTCGGCAGGCGTCAGGCTGGTCAGCGAGGGGGCGCGCTGCACCGCAATGCCGTGCGCCTGCCCTGCATCGAGGACAACGGAAAGCTGCGAACCACGCCACTCGGGATCGGTGACGATCACACTATCCGGCAGGGCGTCATCCTGGCCCATGCGTGCAAGAACATCCGAGAGATCATTGGCGACACCCAGAATCGGCACGCCATGCAACCGGCGCCCCTGCTGCCCCGGCGATCTGGTGACCAGACCGAGCACATTGTAATGCCGATCCGAAGCGCGTTCGAGCGCGCGCATGAACAGATCGGCGCTCAGATCAGAACCGGCCAGCAATACCCGGACCTTCTGCCCCTGAGCCTGCTGCCGCATGGTGCCGTAGACTCTGGTCAGCAGACGACCGCCGCCAAGCCCCACGAGCAGAACAAGCGCATAGATCAGAGGAAAAGTGGGAGACGGAAGCGGAAATCCCGTCAGAAAAATCATGAGCGAGAAAAGCGCGGACCCGGCGACAGACGCAGCCGCAATCCCCCTCAGATCGGCCACACCGGAAAAACGCCAGTATTGCTGAGGAATGCGAAATGGCAGCCCGCTCACAAGCAGGGTGATGGACCCACCCATGATGAACCAGAGAGGGTGCAGTAGCCCGTCATGGGGCGCTGCCAGAAACCGCGCCACGGGCGCTGCCAACCCCGAGATCAGGCCATCAGCCAGAACATTGACCGCAATACGCCCGGTCGGTCGGCGGCGTCTCGCAACAGAGTAAGGCACAGGATCTGGGGTATGAGGATGTTGCTTCGCGTTCACACGACACTTATAGCCCGAAAAACTCTTCCCCGGCGATGGCCTCTCACCACGCTTTCATACTGCTCACGAAAAAAAAGCGGATCTGACAATGCTGCCCCTGATCATTTGCTGTCTCAGCGCCGCTGGCGTCAGCATCGCTCTCATCTGCCACATGATCCGGGTCGGGGTGATGGATGTGCCGGGCCATCGCAGTTCGCACACCCGCCCCACCCCGAAAGGCGGGGGCATTGGCATCGTACTCGGGTTTCTTCTTGTGTTCCCCGTCAGTCAGCTCTGGACGCAAGGCGATCTGCCGGGGCTCTCGCTGCTGCTTCCCCTTCTGGCCATTGCGCTTTTGGCTCTTTTCTCCTGGCTGGACGACATCCATTCCTATCGGGCGTCCCTCAAGCTGGGTGTGCAGGCTATCGCCGCGCTTATGGTTCTGGCTGGCATGGCATTCGGCAGCGTCTCCCTCCCGAGCGTTTCGCCGCTACTCCTCGCCTGCCTTGTCGGAACCGGGTTCTGCTGGCTTGTCTATGTCACCAACGCGCTCAATTTCATCGACGGTATCAACGGTCTTGCCTCAGGCAGCATGGCGATCAGCGCGCTCATCATGGCCTGGCTTTTCGACGATGCCGGCCAGATCGGCCTCACCCATGCCGCGCTGCTACTGGGCGTCTGCCTCCTTGCCTTTCTGCCATTCAACTTCCCGAAAGCGCGTATTTTCATGGGTGATGTCGGCAGTCAGGGGGCTGGTCTGGCGCTCTCCTGGTTCGGGCTCGAGGCATCTCTCAGCACACCCTATCCGCTCATCATGCCTTTTTTGCTCTGCGGCATTCTGTTCGATGTCGCCTTCACGCTGGTGCGACGTGCCATTGCGGGAGACCCGCTGGCGCAGGCCCATCGCAGCCATCTTTATCAATTGGCGACACGCGCCGGCATGTCACCTGTCTTGGTGACCCTCATCTACTGGTTCTTCGTCATCTGGGGTGGCATCGTCTGCGTACAGCCCCTGCCCTTTGGCTCGAGACTCGCCCTGCTCCTAGCGCCACAACTGCTCTGGATGGGCGTGATCATTCACCGCGCGCGCAATGCCGCTCTGGGCAAGTGGTGAGCCCGTCTCAACAGGACCTGAAACGCTCCAGCACGCAGATTTCCTCACCCTGATAGAGTGATCGCGCAAAAACGGTAAAGCCATTGAGCGCAGCCAGGCCGAAGGAGGCAGTGTTCTGCGGGTCGATGATACAGACTGATCGCGTAAATCCCGTTTCGCGATCGAGCCACGCGCAGGCGGCAGCCACCGCTTCCTTTCCGTAGCCCTTGCCATGACACCATGAGGCAAGAAGCCAGCCGGCCTCAGGATAGCCATCGAGAGAAGGCTCGATGCCGCGCCTGTTCTCGCCGAAACCGACCGTCCCAACGAAACGACCCGATTCGCGCTCTCGCACAGTCCAGAAACCGAAGCCGAGAACCTCCCAAAATCCGCGATAGCGCATCAGGCGCTCCCAGCTCTCGCTGACCGTGGCGGGAACACGCGTCGTATAGCGCGCGACGAGGGGGTCAGCCCGCATCGAGGCAAACGCATCGAAATCACGGCGCGCCGGAAGCGTCAGAACCAGGCGAGCTGTCTCGATCTCGCGCTTGTCACCCATGGTGCGTTACCTCTGCGGCTGGAATCGATCCGCGCTTGCGAACAGATCAGCAAGGAGTAGCCAAATCGACCCAAAAAAAAACCGCCTCCCTTGCAGGAAGCGGTTCTTCTGTTGCGGGGTCAGGCAGGGCTGCTCACAAGGAGACCCTCACCCAAAGCCACACGGCTATCAGCCAGCGATGCGACGCACATTCATGCGCTCAACCGAGCCGCGCGTGGTCTTGGCGACGGGCTTGGTCGTGCCCGAAGCTTCGCTCATCAGCGAACGCATTTCGCGCAGGAAGGCCGAGCCCTTGAGCGTGCGCTGCACCAGAACCGAACGACGATCCAGCGGATCAACCTTTCGACGGGCCAGATCCAGCTCGCCAAGGCGATCAAGGGCACGCGTGATGGCGGGCTTGGAAACATTGAGTTCCTGAGCAAGGCCGCGAACCGTGTGCGCGCCGTCCTGCAGGTAGCAGGTCAGAAACACACCAAGCTGACGTGCCGAGAGATCAGGGCCATCCTTGCGAACCAGCGAAACGATCGTGTCGCGAAGAAGGTTCAGCATCTGGTCATTCTGTGCCTGGGCCATCAAAAAAACTCCTAAATGCGTCGCGCAGGTGGCGCGGCTGAAATGGTCTTACCCGTCGCCCAAGTAAGCCACCCCGGATAGGCCAGCAGGCTTTTCCGGAGACGCCACGCCTTGGGTGCGTGTCCTATCGGCGCTTGCTCTAGGAATGGGGCGGGTTACGTCCCGATCAGCGTTGCATTCCTACAACATGCGCCAAACGATACGCAGTCATATAGGTTCGTTTTGGTAATCGGTTTAGTATCTTTTTGTTGAAACTCAGGGACTAAGCTCACTGTGACCCTGCCTTTTCATTAATCATTCGTAATGTCGCCTCCACCAAGGCGCGAAGTGCGAGCGTTTCTCCACCCTCCGGACGGCCCGGAATTGAGCTGTCATTCCACGCGTAAGTGTCGATATGTGCCCATTTTACAGTGGGTTCGACGAAGTGCTGCAAAAACAGCGCTGCGGTGATAGCGCCTGCCATGGGCTTGTCGGTGACATTGCCGAGATGGGCATTTTTGCGGCAGAGCCATGCGTCATAGCCATGCCAGAGTGGCAATTGCCACATGGCATCGCCAACCACTGCCCCCGCATTCAACAACAATTGAGCCAGTTGGGGGTCGTTGGAGAACAGCGCAGGCAGATCGGGGCCGAGAGCGACACGCGCCGCACCCGTCAGAGTCGCGGCATCAAGCAGCCAGTCGGGCTGCTGTTCGCAGGCTTCGGTCAGCAGATCACTCAGCACCAGACGTCCCTCGGCATCGGTGTTGCCCACCTCGACAGTCATCCCGGCGCGCGTTGTCAGAATGTCGCCGGGGCGCATGGCATGACCCGAAATGCTGTTTTCGACACAGCCGAGACGCAGCTCCAATCGGATAGGGAGATCCTGCGCCATGATGACATGGGCCAGAGCCAGCATCAGCGCCGCCCCGCCCATATCCTTCTTCATACGCAGCATGCCGCTCGCAGGCTTGATGTCATAGCCGCCCGTGTCGAAACACACGCCCTTGCCCACCAGTGACAGAAGAGGGGCATCATGCGGCGCCCTGCTACCCCGCCATATCGCCTTAACAACCTGGGCAGGCCGGTCGGAGCCTGCGCCAACCGCCGCGAGACAGGGATAGGCGCTGACCAGCGACTCACCCGAGACGATCTCGCAGGCAGCGCCCTGAGCCGAGACCACGTCGGCAGCTTCCTGGGCGAGTTCTTCCGGCCCGAGCAGATTGGCAGGCTGGTTGATCAGGTCGCGCCCCAGCCAGATGGCCTGAGCCATGGGCACTACGGCGCGCGCATCCTCGGTCAGTACGAGACGGGTGGGGAATACGGTTTCACGCCCCAGGGCAAAGCGATAGGCGCCCATGCAGAAACCGAGTGTCGCGTCATGCGCGATCTCGGGACAGAGTGTAAGAGCTTCTGCAGCAATGGCGAGCTTCCAGTCGCCTGCGGGCAGTCCGGTCGCCAGCGCACCGAATCGCGCTGCGTCGCGCCTTGAAGCATCGATAACGAAAACCGCCTGCGCAACGCCCTCGACGCCGGGAACGAGATAGAGCCTGCCGCATTGCGGCTGTCCGACCATCTCGAAAAGAGCGCTGGCATGAACGCCAAGCAGGTCGCTGAAATCCTGATCCGGCAGAACGATATGCACGGCTCTCGCCTTGTCGGCCGTATCCACCAGACAGAACTGTTCAGGATTGCGCATTCATATCGCCCTTTCGCCGTCATTCACGATCCCACAGCGGGATTGTCTGAGCTGTGCCAGTCGCAGGAGCGTCTTGCAATTCCGGCGCTCATGCACAAGCATCGCAGCATGAAGACCCAGCACCATGTCATGCCTCGCAGGGTTCGCGCCGTGCTCGGACCCACCAATACCGGCAAGACCCATTATGCGCTGGAACGCCTTCTGGCCCATGAATCGGGCATTATCGGCTTTCCGCTCCGTCTGCTCGCGCGTGAGAACTACGAGCGCATGGTGCGGCTCAAGGGCGCGCGCCGTGTTGCCCTGATCACAGGTGAGGAAAAGATCGTCCCACCCGATGCCAGATGGTTCTCTTGCACCACCGAGGCCATGCCGCTCACCCGAAAGGTAGAGTTCGTAGCGGTCGATGAAATCCAGCTGAGCAGCGATCCGGACCGTGGGCACGTCTTTACCGACCGGCTTCTCAATGCACGTGGCAATGTCGAGACCCTGTTTCTTGGCGCCGAGACCATCCGCCCGCTGCTGCAACGTCTCGTCCCCGGCATCGAGATCGATACCAGGCCGCGTTTGTCGAGCCTCGTTCATACCGGCCATACCAAGCTCTCGCGCCTGCCTGCGCGTTCGGCCATCGTCGCGTTCTCGGCGGCAGAGGTCTACGCGATAGCCGAGATCATTCGCCGTCGTCGCGGAGGCTGCGCCATCATCATGGGGCAGCTCTCGCCGCGCACGCGTAATGCCCAGGTTGAACTCTACCAGAACAAGGATGTCGATTATCTGGTAGCGACCGATGCCATCGGCATGGGTCTCAACATGGACGTCAATCATGTTGCCCTGGCCTCTCTGACCAAGTTTGACGGTGCCTCTCTGCGTCCGCTGACCGCGCAGGAATGTGCCCAGATCGCAGGGCGTGCCGGTCGCGGCATGAAGGACGGCACATTTGGCACCACGGCCGAGACGCGCCCGATGTCCGAAGCGCTGGTGGATGCCATCGAGGCGCATCGCTTTGACCCGATCGAGCGGATAAGCTGGCGCAATGCAGCTCTCGATCTGGCCTCGCCGGATGCCCTGCTGGCCAGCCTGAACGCTGCCCCGCCACGCCGCGGTCTGGTTGCCGGTCGGCCAGCATCGGATGTGCTCACCCTCGAAAGCCTGTCCGGTGAGCGCGATATACGAGACGCCGCACGCGGCAAAAAGGCGACTTCCCTTCTCTGGGAAGTCTGCCAGATCCCCGATTTCCGCAAACTGGGCGACGACTCCCATGTCAGGCTCTGCCATCGGCTATTCATGCATCTCCTGAACGAAGGCGGCATTCCGGCGCAATGGTTCGAGGCGCATATCGCCGGCTTCTCCCGTCTGGAGGGCGATATCGACACGCTGATGCACCGCCTGACGGGCATTCGTGTCTGTGCGTATGTCGCGGCCCGAACCGAATGGAGCGACCGCGCCCAGCACTGGCAGGAGCGCACGCGCGAGGTTGAAGACCTTCTCTCCGACGCCCTTCACGAGCGCCTGACAGCGCGCTTCGTCGATCGTCGGGCGACCTCTTTGCTTCGCCGCCTCGACAGTGATGGCGCAAGAGATCTGCTTTCGGCTGTCACCAAGGATGGGCAGGTTATTGTCGAAGGCCATGCCGTCGGTACGATAGAGGGCTTCACCCTCAAGCCCGATCGGGAAGAGGGCCTGCCCGAAAAGAAACTCATGTTGCGCGCCGGGCGCAGGGCCTTGCTGCACGAGATCCCCCGACGGGTTCAGGCCCTTGTTGCCTCGCCCGACAGCGATTTCGCACTTGATGACCATAATGGCACGCTCTCATGGCAGGATGTCGTTATTGCGCGTCTTGCGCGGGGTACGACGCTGCTCGATCCTGGCATCCAGATTCTTGGCGGCGAATTTTCAGACACCAGGCAGCGCGATCTGGTTCAGGAACGGCTTCACGGCTTCGTTCGTGCCATGTTGAGAGAAACGCTGGCGCCACTCTATGCCCTCGCCGCAACGCCTCACCCCTCTCCTGCCCTACGCGGCCTTACTCATCGCCTGATGGAGTATGGAGGCGTGGCACCACTTCTCCCAGCCGAGCCCGGCAGTCACGGCCAGCAGATGATCGGCCATCTCCGCCGTCTTGGCATCCATTTCTGCCCGTTCGGAGTGTTCATGCCCTCGTTGCTCAAGCCGGGACCGATGGCCATACGTTCTATGTTGCTAAGCCTCTGGCATCGAACAGCGCGCCCTTACGTCAACGCAAGCCAGATAACACTCCAAGCGCCCTATAACGCGGTTCTGGCGCCTCTGGGCTGGGTCAATGCCGGTGCCCTGTGGCTTCGCCTCGACCGGGTTGAAAAACTGCTCGGCGATCTGCATCGCCTGACCCGCTCTGGCCCTCGCCCCTTGCCTGACGATTTTGCCTCGCGTCATGGACTGGGCAAAAAACAGATCGGGGATATTCTGCTCGCGCTTGGCATACGCTTGCGACAGGCGGCTCCTCTGCCAGCCAATCAATTCGGGCCGGCCGCCCCGCCCATGCTTCTGGGTGCGGCGAGGCGACAGGAAGCACGAAAGAAAAAAGGCAGAGAACCGTCGAAGCCGCAGGGATTTGTGAAGGACAGTCCTTTCGCGGCACTTGCAGCCCTCACGCTCCGGTCGAGACAAACCTGATGGCAGAGCGGGATTATGAACGTCTGGATCTGTGGCTCTGGCATGCGCGCGTCTGCCGTCACAGGCAGGATTGCGCCGCCCTGATCGAAAAAGGGGCGGTGCGCATTAATCGACAGGTCACCCGAAAACCGCATAGCAAGATCAGGACGGGCGATGTACTGGGCCTGCCTGGCCGCCAGCGAGACGAGGTGCGTATCTGGCGCGTCACTGCGCTTGCCTCTCGTCGCGGCTCGGCCACCGAAGCCGCGCTGCTTTACGAGGTCATCACCGAAAATCAGGGCGAGAGCTGAACTTTAGCGGCAGCCCTGTAAACATATGCTTGCCAGAACGGGAAACTTCCGCCTATCTGCGGCATCCCTTTTTGGAAAATCCCTGACGGGGTCACTTGCGCCTCCTGGGATCCTCTCGGGCCGTCAGGCCCCAGCTTACGATCGGAGACACCAATGGCCTATGTGGTCACCGAAAACTGCATACGCTGCAAATACACGGATTGCGTCGAGGTCTGTCCGGTCGATTGCTTCTATGCTGGCGAGAACTTCCTCGTAATCAACCCCGATGAATGCATCGATTGCGGCGTCTGCGAACCGGAATGCCCGGCGGAAGCGATCTTCCCCGATAGTGACGACCGCGCGACGCCCTGGCTCGAAGTTAACAGCAAATACGCCGCCGTCTGGCCGAACATCACGCGCAAGATCGACTCAATGCCTGATGCCGATGAGTGGAAAGACAAGCCGGGCAAGGACGCCATGCTTTCACCAGAACCCCACAAGGACTGATCAGACAGACAGCCGGCCCGATTGGGTTGGCGGGGCATCAACCAATGCCCCGCTCTGATGCGAGCCATAAAAAAAGCCCGGAGGGATATCCCTCCGGGCTTTTTTGTTACCGGCACTGACCGAAATTCCAGACCTCGCCCCTTCCGGGGGCGAAGCCTGAAGACCGGACATGTCAGCGCGACATCATGTTCATGCTAACGTCATGGATGATGAAGATCGTTCCACCGACGATGATCAAAACGCAGATGACGGCAAAGGCAAATGCCGTGTTGTTCCAGGACTGGCTCGAGCTGGCGTTCATGTGCAGGAAGTAGATCAGATGTACGAAGATCTGAACCACTGCTAGACCGGCAATAACCCCGAAGGTCATGCCGGGCGTCATGAGGTGCATCTCGACGATTGCGAAAGCCGCAACCGTCAGGATGGCCGCGATCACGAAGCCGATGATGTACGAGGCGAAGCTGCCGTGAGACTCGCCTTCGTGTTGATGGGTCGATGCTTGGCTCATCAGATCACACTCAACAGATAAACGAAGGTGAACACGCAGATCCAGACGATGTCCAGGAAGTGCCAGAAGAGGCTCAGGCACTGGAGCTTGTCCATATAGCGTGTGCTGAAAACCTGCGAGCTGAAGCTCTGGGCCATGATAACGGCGATCCAGACCAGACCACAGGTCACGTGAAGACCATGTGTCGCCACCAGCGTGAAGAACGCAGACAGGAACGCGGAGCGATCCGGGCCAGCGCCTTCATGAATCAGATGGGCGAATTCCTTGAGTTCGAGAACAAGGAACCCGAGGCCGAGCAGGAAGGTGACTGCCAGCCAAAGAAGCATGGCGCCCTGCTTGCGGGCATAAGCCGAAAGCATGCCGAAGCCGAAGGTGATCGAGCTGAGCAGAAGGAGGGCCGTTTCCAGCCCTACCCCGTTCAGATCAAAAAGCTCCTTGCCCGTCGGGCCGCCAGCAAACTGGGTGCGCATGACGGCAAAGGTGGCGAACAGCGTTCCGAAAAGGAGGCAGTCCGTCATCAGATAGATCCAGAAACCAAACACATTATTCGTGTGGTGGTGTTCGTGATCGTCAATGCCGTGTGCTGTGCCGTGCGGCGTTGCTGAGATATTTGCCATTGTTATTCTGCCGCCTGTGCTGTCAGCGAGCGGACATATTTGGCCTGGTCGCGTTCGATTTCGCTGACCGGGACATAGTAGTCCACATCATTGTTGTAGCTGCGCAGGATGACCGTCGCGAAGACGCCAACAAGGGCGATCGCTGCGAGCCACCAGATATACCAGATCGCTGCGAAACCGAGCACAAAGCTGAAAGCGCCAACAAAGAAGCCTGCAGCCGTGTTCTTCGGCATATGGATCGGGGTCAGCGTCTTGCCTTCATAGCTGCGACGGCCAAGCTGCTTCTCGGTATGGAACGTATCGATACCGTGAATGTCAGGAAGGACGGCGAAGTTATAGGACGGCGGAGGCGAGGACATCGACCATTCGAGCGTGCGTGCATTCCACGGATCACCCGTGAAATCACGGTTCTCCGGCAGGTTGCAGTCACGGATCGACACATAGATCTGCATCAGCTGGCAGACGACACCCAGTGCGATGATTGCTGCGCCAACGCCTGCAATCTGCATCTGAACATGCCAGTCAGCATTGTCGTAATGGTTCATACGGCGGGTCATGCCTTCGAAACCGGCAATATAGAGCGGAACGAATGCAACGAAGAAGCCGACGAACCAGCACCAGAAGGCGCGCTTGCCCCAGGCTTCGTTCATCTTGAAGCCGAGAACCTTCGGCCACCAGAAGCTCAGACCTGCGACGTAACCGAAATACACACCGCCGATGATGACGTTATGGAAATGGGCCACGAGGAACAGCGAGTTATGCAGCACGAAATCGGCTGCCGGCATCGCCATCATGACGCCTGTCATGCCACCGATGGAGAACACAACCATGAAGCCGATGACCCAGTACATGATACCATTGAACTGGATACGGCCCTTATACATGGTGAAGAGCCAGTTGAAGATCTTCACGCCCGTCGGGACGGCGATGATCATCGTGGCAACACCGAAGAAGGCGTTGACGTTCGGGCCTGCGCCCATGGTGAAGAAGTGGTGAGCCCAGACGATGAACGACAGAACGCCGATCGCAAGGGTCGCGTAGACCATCACGCGATAGCCAAAGAGCGGCTTGCGCGAGAATGTCTGGGTAACTTCCGAGAACACGCCGAATGCCGGCAGAACCAGAATGTAAACTTCCGGGTGACCCCACGTCCAGATGAGCGAGAGATACAGCTGAACGCTGCCGCCGCCATCATTGGTGAAGAAGTGCATGCCCAGATAACGGTCGAGAGCGAGCTCGGCCAGGGTAACCGTCAGAACCGGGAAGACTGCCATGATCAGAACGACCGTGACGAGTGCTGTCCAGGTGAAAACGGGGAGCTGCATCCAGCCCATGCCAGGAGCGCGCATCTTCACGATGGTGACGAAGAAGTTCACACCCGTCAGCAGCGTACCGACACCGGCGAGCTGAACCGCCCAGATATAGTAGTCAACGCCGACACCGGGGCTGAACTGCTGCTCGGACAGAGGGGGATAAACCAGCCAGCCGCACTGCGCGAACTCACCGATGAACAGGGAGACGTTGATCAGAACGGCGCTGATCGTGGTCATCCAGAAGCTCAGCGAGTTCAGGAACGGGAAGGCAACGTCGCGTGCGCCGATCTGCAGCGGCACGATGACATTGAGCAGACCCGTCATGAACGCCATGGCCATGAAGAAGATCATGATCGTGCCATGGGCGGAGAAGATCTGGTCGTAATGGTGCGGCGGCAGATAGCCCGGGTTGCCGTTATAGGCAAGGAAGAGCTGGCTGCGCATCATGACTGCGTCGGCAAAGCCGCGGAACAGCATGACCAGGGCGAGCACGATGTACATGATGCCCAGACGCTTGTGGTCGACCGAGGTCAGCCATTCGCGCCAGAGATAGCCCCATTTGCCGAAATAGGTAATCGCGCCGAGGACGGCAAGCGCGACGATAACGACGCCAGTAAACGTGCCGACAAGGATCGGCACATCCAACGGTATCGCAGAGAGGGTTAACTTACCTAGCATGTGTCCCTATTCCTTCATCTGCATGTCGGACATGGCGGACTGCATGTGCATGACCTGACCTGTCGACTTGTCGATGACCGTACCGTTATTGTACTTGGCCACGATGGTGTCGAAGAGGTTAGGCTGAACATGCGCGAAATACTTGACCGGAGCTGCTTCCTGCGGAGCGGCAACCTGCGGGTAGTTGGCTGAATCGAGCGAGTCAGACGCCCCCTTCACCTTGTCGACCCACTGGTTGAAGTCGTCATCCGTCATCGCAAGCGTACGGAACTTCATGTCCGAGAAGCCACGGCCCGTGTAATGCGCTGCTTCACCCAGATAGTCGCCCGGCGCACTGGCCAGAAGATGAAGCTGGGTCTGCATGCCTGCCATCGCGTAAACCTGGGTACCCAGGCGCGGGATGAAGAACGAGGTCATGACAGCGTCAGACGTGATACGGAAATTGATCGGCGTGTTTACCGGCACGGCAAGCTGGTTGACCGTAGCGACACCCTGGTCAGGGTAGATAAACAGCCATTTCCAGTCGAGAGCGACAACTTCGACGTTCAGCGGCTTGCGACCCGCAGCTTCAGCCGAGTGAAGCGGACGGTACGGATCGAGCGTGTAGCTCGTCCAGATCGCGATAGCGCCCAGAATCACGATCACAACGGCAGGAACGCCCCAGACGAAGAACTCGATCTTCGTGGAGTGATCCCAGTTCGGCAGATACTCGGCCGACGTGTTGGACTCACGATATTTCCAGGCAAAAAAGAGCGTCATCACGATCACGGGGATGACGATGCACAGCATCACACCCAGCTCGATCAGGATGACGTTACGGTTCTGGATTCCTACCGGGCCACGCGGATCGAGAAGATCGAGCGTGCAGCCTGAGAGGAAGAGTGCCGGCGCCAGCGGCAGAAGCCGCCGCAACTTCGGCAAAAGTCTATTGTTCATTGTCTGCCCCGCTCGTTGAACCGACCGTCAAGCTCTGTGGCTGCGCTACGCTGCCGCTCAACCCGACCTCGGCTTGGTCGAACATGGCGACAACACCTTCAGGGGATGTCATCCATCTCTCCTATTCCAGTTGAGGGCGCGTATCGCTCCGCAACGTGACACCAGCGTGCGACCCCTGCCGCCCGAAGATGTAACATTACGTTTGCCGGTGCCTTGTGGGCGCCCGACTGCAATCCGCGCCATCGTTGCCTCGCCTTAACTTCAGCAGACAGAGCCTTCGTCAGAAAACCCGCCCGCCTGCACGCTGGGCGTGAATGCCCAGCTCTGTTGTGTTGTTTCCGCCTGATTGGCGCGCAAAGCAAGCACTCATAACAAGTTTTCACAGTCACGTTCACAATTTGAACACATGGAAAACGAACTGTTTTCAATAAGTTAAAGGCAAGAAACGCTTTTTCGCCGCAATTCATTGCGGATTTTTTAGGTTTGGTTCAGATAGAAAAGTCAAGTTAATTAGACTGAAATAGTCTGGATAAACAAAAACGGGATGCGTCTGAGACGCACCCCGTCAAATAAAACCATGTCTGAGACAGCTAGTTATCCGTTGTTATTACTACGGACACCCATGAACTGGAGCAAAAAGGTGAACAGGTTGATAAAGTTGAGATAAAGCGACAGGGCATCATAAACACTGCGCTTGCCCATTTCCTCGGGCCCGACATAGCTCAGATAGTATTGGTAGGTCGAACGGATGCGCTGCGTATCGAAAGCAGTCAGCACCGTGAAAAGACCCACGCCAACGATGCTCACGAGGAACGACATCGCTGCGCTGTGCATGAACATGTTCACTGTCGTGGCGATGATCAGGCCAATCAGCCCCATGAAGCAGAACGAACCGAGCGAGCTCAGGTCACGCTTGGTCGTATAGCCCCAGAGCGACATCGCCGCGAAGGTTGCCGAAGTGATGAAGAAGGTGCTTGCCACCGATGTATGCGTGTAGACGAGCAGAATGTTCGACAGGCTCGCACCCATCACGGCGCAGAAGCCCCAGAACAATCCCTGAGCCGCCTGGCGCGACAGTCGGTTCACACCGAACGACATCACCAGAACGAACACCAGCGGCGCGAAGATGGTCAGCATACCGAGACCCGTGGGGCGGGTGATGATGCCGCCCGACGTGATGACCTGATGATAGAACAGGTTGCTCAGCGAGGTTTCGGCTACGGCATAGGCGACCACGCCGGTGAGGACCAGACCGGCCGTCATCCAGTTATACACGCTGAGCATGTAGGCGCGCAGACCGGCATCGACCGTATCGAAGCTGGCGGTTCCCGCCTGGGGAGAAGAACCGCTAGAACGAGAATTGGGAACGAAAGCCATGACACCCTTTCCTGAAATCTGGCCAGAATGGCCGTTTTCTTTTCTAAATGTGGCGCTTTAGATACAACGGTCAAGTCGAACAGCGCCCCGGACATTCTAAGATACATAGGACGCCCGACTGAAACCGGGACGTTTCACCGCGTTAATCATGCTGGTTATACAACGAGGCCAGCGAGCCGCGCCATAGTTTTGAAAAGACCGACAAACCTGCCAACGCAGCCCAGCCGTTATCCCATCGCACTCAGGATCGCTTCATGCGCCTTTTCGCAGCCCTCGACCTACCCAACGAGCAAAAGCGCCTCCTCTCATCCCTGCGTCGATCGATAGCGGGTGTGGTCTGGTATCCCCCCGAGAGTTATCACCTCACCCTTCGCTTCATGGGGGAGGTCAGAGGGCGGCCGCTACTGGAAGAAATCGATCATGCCCTCGCCGGCATCACAGCAGCCCCCGTGTCGCTGGAACTGAGCGGCGTCGGGGTCTTCACCCAGGCAGGGCGCTCCCGCCTCTGGGCGGGTCTTGTGCCATCCGATGCGCTGACAACCCTGCAGGCAAAGGTTGAAACCGCCCTGAGGCGCGCCGGTCTGGCCGCCGAGAAGAGGCGCTTCCAGCCTCATGTCTCACTCGGCACGTTTCAGGGGGATCCCGATCCGGACATCATTCGTTGGGTCCAGAATCATAATCTGCTTCGCAGCTCGATGATCGAGATCGAACACATAACGCTCTTTCATTCACACAAGACGAATGACGAACCGCACTATGAGGCCTGCGCCGACTATCCCTTGAGCGCCCTGGCTCATACGCCGCTCCGGGCTTCATGAATACAGAAGGCCAGGCCGCCTTGGTTCGTAGCAACAACGAGACACTCGACTCCCTCGTCGCCCGTGTGCGTGCCTGCACGATCTGCGCGCCTGAACTGCCCCTGGGGCCAAAGCCGCTGATTCATGTGTCACGAAAGGCGCGGATACTGATCGCCAGCCAGGCGCCCGGCACAATTGCTCATGAGAGCGGCAAATCCTTCTACGATCCCTCGGGCAGGCGCCTGAGAAGCTGGATGAACCTGTCGGAAGACGATTTCTATGACACCAGTAAAGTGGCAATTCTGCCGATGGGCCTGTGCTATCCCGGTCGCCTGCCCAATGGGGGCGACAAGCCGCCCCGGCCAGAATGCGCGCCAGCCTGGCGAGATGAGGTGCTGTCCCACCTGACATCGCTCAGGCTGATCCTGCTGGTAGGGAGCTATAGCCAGCACTACACGCTCGGTCGCGGGTCTGTAGGCGAACGGGTAAAAGACTTTCGACGCTATCTGCCCCGTTATTTCCCCCTGCCCCACCCCTCTTGGCGAACGGGTGTGTGGGAGAAACGGGCGCCGTGGTTTCAGGGCGAGGTGATCCCTGCCCTGAGAGAAGAGATACAAAAGGCGCTCGCCTGAAACTGACCAGCCCGCGCGGGGATCTGTGTGTCAGGCCAGCAGATGCGCGTGTTTCAGCGCCGACATCACGAAGCCCTCAAGCCCCGCGAACAGGATTTGTATGCCGATACAAAGCAGAATGAGAGCGGCCAGTCGGCTGACGATACGCGCGCCAGTTCTCCCCAGAGAGCTTACGATACGTTCCGCATAGGTATAGAGCAGAACGACAGTCAGAGCGACGGCGCACACTGCCAGAGACAGTGCCAGAATATAGCTTGCAGGCGACGCACCAAGCGTACGACCGGAACTCAGCGCAATCGCGACCGCGATGCTGCCAGGCCCTACAGTGAACGGCATAGCGAGAGGGAAGAAGGCGCGATCACCGAGATCGCTCTCCTGACCCGTATTGTCATGATCGAATACCTGACGCTCCTTGCGCGCCTCATTTTCTTCAGGAGCGAGCAGAAGTGTCCAGGCGCGTGACGCCACGACCAGCCCGCCAGCAACGCGCAGGGCATCGATACTGATGCGGAAGAAGCTCAAAATCCAGCCGCCCAGCCAGACCGAGACCATGAGGATGATGAAGGAATAAAAACCCACCAGCCGCGCCAGCGTGACGACCTCGCGCTTTGGACGCCCCAGGGTCATCTGCGCAAAAATCAACGATGCCCCAAGCGGGTTGACGATAGAGAAAAGGGCCGAATACGCCATGAGCCAGATGGCGGTCACATCACTGAAATTGACCGGCTGCGTCAGCACATGGGGCACATGCATCACCCGGCCCTGTCTGTACGTGCCTTGACCGACAGGAACCCCTTGGCGTTGAGAAGACGCTTCAGACGCTTGTGCTCGCTGCCCAGCACGGCTTTCACCGCCTGCAGATCCTGCGCAAGGCAGCACAGAACGCCTGATTCACCGGGGCCGTTCGGGCACACCGTCATCCCGATATCATGGTAGACGCCAATCAATGCCTGCCCGACCTTGATGAAGACAGGGTGACGCCCCTCCTCCATGGCAAGATCGCGCAATCGCCAGATTGCCGCAATGCAGTCATTCTCTGCCCCGGCCGGATCGCCAACACCGATAATGAACTGCCCCGTCCTGAGAAACGGTATCCCGGCCCGGCCGTTGTCATTGAGTATGAGACCACTCGGACGGCGAGGACCCAATTCTTCGAGCGCATGCGCAAGGCTTTTATAGAGCGTCTCGCTCTCCCGATCCCAGGGCCGTACCAGAACCTGGCTGCGTCGCAGCATCTGAACGACAGCGACAATACCCAGGATGGCAGAAATACCCAATGCCCAACGCACGACAGAGGTATGCGCATCATAGATGAGCGAGCGCCACCAGGCATGGCCCAGATGCTGACGCAGGGCGAAAAGGCCGACGCTTGCGAGACTGACGACCCATAGTGTGACGGGCGCCATCAGGGTCGGGCTGAGGGGCTCGGAGAACAGTCGCGCCTTGCGATAATAACAGGCGCGGAAAGGCGCAATCAGGAACATCACAAGCGCAAGGCTGAGCGATATACCAAGCGGCCCCTGACGCAGAATGACCAGCGGAATGGCAAGACCGAGCAGGGTCAGTGACGCGCGCCATGCCGCAGTGACACGCTGGGCCAGGCCTGCCGCAACCCCCACGAGCATGACACCTGTAAGGCACAGGAGAAACTCTGCCGCTTGCAGCAGAAGATGCGCGAATGGCGTACCCAGAAGCGGAGCGGGCACCGCAACGGCGTAGAAGACGAGAAGAATGCCCGTCCCTGCCACCACCCCAGTGGCGACCGTCACGGAGAAATCGGCTTCCGATTCACGCACGACCTGACTGGGACGCCGCATCAGGGCCACACCCGGGATCGCACCGCGGCGCTTGGCCCAGGCGGCATCGCCACGCAGGAAGAGTTCGTGCACGGCAAACATGATGCCCGCCAGCACCAGCGGAATGATGTAATAGAAAAGCCGGAAAGTCAGAACGACGCCCAGAATCTGGGGGGTGGGCATATAGGGGCCAAGCGCCAGCAGCATCGCCCCATCGAAAACACCCAGACCGCCCGGCACACTGGCCACCAGACCTGCCGTGTAGGATGCGATATAGATCGCGAGAAACGCCGGAAAGCTGATGGTCGCCTGAGGCGGCAGCAACACGAAGGCGATAAGAGCCGTCGCTGCCATATCGGCCGAGCTCACCACAACCTGCGCCAGGGCAACACGGAAGCCCGGCACGTCAAGCGTATAGCGCCAGATCCGCATCTGGCGATAGCGCACCGAGACGACAAGATAGGCCAGAACGGCCATCCAGGCAGCGGCACCACCGCATTGCAACAGCAGATGGGGGAGATGATCGATAAGCGGAATATGGGATGGCTCGAAAAGCAGCACCCCACCGATCAGCGCCATTGCCCCAAGAAGATAGGTGGTCGAGCAGAACGCGATGATCTGGGCAATACCGCCCGGAGAAACATCCCAGTTGCGATAGAGCCTGAAACGGACCGCTGCGCCTGAAATCGCCGAGCATCCAAGATTATGCGACAGCACATAGGAGCAGAAGGCAGCGAAAGCCGTTCTGAGAAAAGACTGCTTCGACCCGATATGATAGCAGGCCAGCCAATCGTAGAATGAAAGAATGAAATAGGACAGAACCGTGCAGCCAACACCCGCCGCGAGTGCCTGGGTAGGAATGGCCGCGAAGGCAGAGCGTATCTCTGACAGCGAGAGCGATTTCAGCTCTTTCTGGATAACAAAGATCGCCGCCACAAGCAGAACGAGGCCGACCAGCGCCGGAAGGCGGCAGGCCAGCCGACGCCATGGGCTGGTCTGCTTCGCCTCGCCTTCTTCACAGCAGGATGTTGTCTGTTCCTGAACGGTCATGAACCCTCGATCAAGGCTGACGATCGTCTCTCTTTCTCACTGAACCGCTTCCTCAACATGGGCGTCGCGGGCAAGCGCCCCTTCGATCAGCGCCACGGTTTCCGGCAAACCGAAAAGTGAGGCGAAGATACCGAAACGCGGCCCTTCAGTCTGACCCAGAAGCACTTCATAGAGGCACCCGAACCATGCGCGCAGCGGCTGGATCTGATGCTTCTTGCCGATTTCAAAGACGATGTCCTGAACTTCAACCGGAGATAGGCTCGCATCAGCCTGTTTCAAGGCGTCTGCCAGATCCTGCAGTGCCACGCGCTCCAGATCGGTCGGCGCGCGGAACGTCTTGGCCGGACGAACGAATTCCTTGAAATAGACCAGCGCATGGCCGACCAGACGGTCGACATAAGGATGGGTCTCGGGCGAAAGCGACGGATCATAACGACGAAGGAATTTCCAGAGCGTGTCGCTGGTTTCGGCATTGGCGACCGAGGCCAGGTTGAGCAACGCCGTGAAAGAGACCGGGCTCGACAGACCGCTATCGATTTCGCCGCCATGAATGAACCAGGCCGGGTTTGCCTGCAGAACCAGCGGGTCCTGCGTCTCGACCGCCTTGTCCAGATTAGCCAGATATTCGTCCATGGCCCGCGGAATCACGTCAAAAAACAGACGCTTGGCGCGCGTGGGCTGGTTGAACATGTATTGCGCAAGGCTCTCGGGCGGTGCGTAATGCAGCCACTCATCAATCGAAAGCCCGTTACCCTTGGACTTGCTGATCTTCTGTGCGTTCTGATCCAGAAACAGCTCGTAGGTCAGTCCGGCAGGCGGTGCCTTGCCGAGGATACGGCAGATCTTGCTCGACAGCTTCACGCTGTCGATCAGATCCTTGCCCGACATTTCGTAATCGACGCCCAGCGCGAACCAGCGCATGGCCCAGTCGGCCTTCCACTGCATCTTGGCGTGACCGCCCAGAACGGAGGTCTCGAAGGTCTCCCCTGTCTCCGGGTCTTTCCAGGCCACCGTGGCGGCATCGGGGTCAACCTTGATGACAGGTACCTGCATAACCTGACCGGTGCGGGGATGAATGGGAAGCACGGGCGAATAGGTGGCGCGGCGCTCGGCACCGAGTGTCGGAGCGATGGTCGCCACGACTTCATCATGCACCTCGAGCATGCGGCGCAAAGCTGCATCGAAAACGCCGGAGGTGTAATAATCGGTCGCCGATGCAAATTCGTAATCGAAGCCGAAGCGATCCAGAAATTCGCACAGCATGGCGTTGTTATGCGCCGAAAAGCTCTCGAATTTGCCAAACGGGTCAGGAATGCGGCTGAGCGGCAGACCCAGATGCTGCGTCAGCATCTCCTGGTTCGGCACGTTGCCTGGCACCTTGCGCAGGGCATCCATATCGTCAGAGAACGCCAGAAGACGCGTCTTGCGGCCTGTAAGCTGCTCATAGGCCTGACGCACCCAGGTGGTACGGGCAACCTCGCCGAACGTCCCGATATGGGGCAGGCCAGAGGGGCCATAACCGGTCTCGAGCAGAGCAGGCGCCTCGCCACCGCGTGCCTCGACATGGGCCGCGATTTTTCGCGCCTCCTCGAACGGCCAGGCTTTTGGCAGCGCGGGAGCATCGGGAGGGAGCGGGGCGTTGTTTTGAATGCTGTCGGACATGATCGGATGAAAACTAGAAATAGTTCCTCGCCCGGTCAAGCAACATGGCGTTACACCCGTCCTGAATAGCGGTTTTTGACGCGGGTTCCTTTGGCTTTAGCCAAGCAGACGCTTCGAACGAGACCAGAGACGTTGCCTCGCTGGTAGTACGCCCCTCTAGCGTCTAGACTGACCGCGATGCCCACGCCTTCTCGCGCCTCGCCTTACGATGCCCCCGCCCTGATCTCAACACGCGCTCGTGCCTCGATCCTGACGCCGGATGGCGAAATCCTGTCGCTAGAGGCTCAGGAGGCAGCGTCGTTGCTCGCAACCCTGCCTGCGCCCCTGCTGATCCATGGCCCTGCAACGATCAGGCGTCTGGGGCTGACCCCACCGGGACAGGTCGTTCCCTGGTTTGATCTGCTCGAGCTTTTCATCTTCCTCTTTCCAACGCGCGCCGTCGTGCCGACACCGCGCGGCATGGGGCTGGCCCTTGGCCTCACCCCGCCCGAGCATTGCGAGGCAGATTTTCTCCTTCTCCTGCTCGAGAAGCTTCGGCAGGCCCTCGACTCCATGGTCACGTCGCGAAAAGTCGAAACGCCACGCAACCTTCTTCCCCTCCTCTCGCGCGCTGGATGGGCCTGGGCCAGCTTCGTGGAAGACGCTCTGGAGGCCCAGCCAAGCCAGCATCGTCACCCTTACGAGGCTCTGCGCGTCTGGCGACGCCTGCCCCGATGGGAGGAAATGGCCCAGAGACCGCCACCGGGCAGCCGACCAGTCGCTCCCGCTGAAGCAAGAGCGCGCCTGACGCGCATTCTTGGCGAGGGCGCAGAAACACGACCGGGTCAGGCCGATTATGCTTCGGCGGTAACGCAGGCCCTCGCCCCGAGAGAAGGCGCGGGCATTCCCGAGATCGTTCTGGCAGAAGCCGGTACAGGTACAGGCAAGACACTGGGCTATATCGCCCCCGCCAGTGTCTGGGCCGAGCAGAATGATGGCCCTGTCTGGGTCTCGACCTATACGCGCCATCTGCAGCGCCAGATCGAGCAGGAACTCAGGCGCCTTTATCCTGACGATGCCGAGCGTCGTGAGGCCGTCGTGTTGCGCAAGGGACGCGAAAACTATCTCTGCCTGCTGAACATGGAAGACGCGGTCAATACACTCGCCTCACGCCCCTCACCTGCACCTGCGGCGCTGATCGGTCTTTCGATGCTCGCACGCTGGGCTGAGGCCACAGAGGATGGCGATCTCATGGGTGGCGATCTGCCCGGCTGGTTCGGCGATATCTTTGGCGGCAGCGTTCTGTTCGGCATGGCCGATCGTCGCGGCGAATGCATCCATGGCGCCTGCCCGCATTACCAGACCTGCTTTGTCGAGCACTCCATCCGCCGCGCCCGGGGCGCACGTCTGGTCATTGCCAACCACGCTTTGGTTCTCTCCCAGGCCAGCTGGTCCAGCCTGGCCCGTGATGATGTGCCGGATGAGGACCAGCTTCCAACGCGCTATTTCTTCGACGAGGGGCATCATCTGCCCGAAGCGGCAGATAGTGCCTTCTCCCTCGCCCTTTCCGGACTTGAAGCGGCAGAACTCCGGCGCTGGCTGCTCGGCGCCGAAGGCAGCCGTTCACGTGCGCGCGGTCTGCGCCGCCGCCTTGAGGATCTCGTTGCGACCTCTCCCGTTCTGGATGCACCGCTCGAAGCCATACTGGGCGCTGCCCATGCCTTGCCCGCGCCCGGCTGGCTCGGTCGGCTGAACGGCGAGGACAATGCCCCCCAGCCCAGCGTGCCCGACCTTATCGCCAACCCTTCCGAGCAGTTCTTCCAGGCGCTGAGGGCGCAGCTCGAAGCCAGACGCGTCGGCACGCAAGGGCAGGATTCATCAGAATGCGGGCTGCATCCCGCAGGCGAGGCCCTGCGCGAGGCGACAGAGCCCCTGGACACCGCGTTACGCCGCTTGCTTACCCCGCTGCAAACCCTGGTCGAGCGCCTCAAATCTCTGCTGAGCGAGCCCGCTGACGCGCTCGAAGCCGCCCAGCGTCTGCGCGTAGAGGCCATGATCCGATCGCTCAGGCGTCGCGCCATCGCCCGTGTCGAAGGCTGGATTGCGATGCTCGACACGGTGCTGAGTGAGGAGGATACTCCGGAAGGATCGTTCATCGATCTGATACGCACGGAATATGTTTCCGGCAGGCAGGGTGAGACCGATATCGGGCTGCATCGCCACTGGCGCGACCCTACCATTCCTTTTGCCTCGGTCATGCAGGGACCGGCACATGGCATGCTCATTACCTCGGCGACGTTGCGGGATCAGACACCTGTCTCAGGTCCGAACGGGCCAGATCCCCGACAGGTAGAGCAAAGCTGGCATGCGGCCGAAATGCGGCTTGGAACTCCGCATTTTATCAAGCCGCCTTTCCGCGCCTCACTGCTCAGCCCGTTCGATTACGCGCATCAGACGCGCGCGCTGATCGTGACCGACGTGCCGCAGAATGACCTCAACGCGCTGGCCGGCGCCTATCGCCTGCTGTTTCTGGCCTCTCAGGGTGGCGCGCTGGGTCTGTTTACGGCCATCTCGCGCCTGCGCGCCGTGCACCAGCGCATTGCGGCATCCCTCGAAGAAGCCGGATTGCCGCTCTATGCCCAGCATGTCGACACGATGGATAATGCCACTCTGGTCGATATCTTCCGCACCGAACTGCATTCCTGCCTGCTCGGCACCGATGCCATGCGGGACGGCGTGGATGTGCCCGGTCAGGCCCTGCGCCTGGTCGTATTCGAAAGAACCCCCTGGCCACGGCCCGACATCCTGCATCGCGAGAGACGCAAGGCCCTCTCTCCCGATAACCCGCGCGACTATGATGACCGCCTGACCCGCATGAGGCTGCGACAGGCTTTCGGCCGTCTGATCCGCAAAGGGGATGACCGGGGTGTCTTTGTCATGCTCGACCGGCGCATGCCATCACGTCTGCTTTCGGCCTTTCCTGAAGGGGTCGCAGTCGAACGCGTCAGTCTGGCCGAAGCCGTGCGCCAGATCGGCGCCTTTCTGCCTGCCGACCCTGCAGCCACGCTGCCCGGACCTGATAAGTGAAAGGAGCAAGGCAATGATCGAGACGGCACTGATCACGATATTCGGTGATGCCCTCATCACTTCCGAAAATTTTTCGTCCGATGCGGCGCTCACCGGCATCGTGCTGGAACGGGGTCATGCAGGATTGCTCGGTATCAAGGAGAAACGCCTGGTCAACGCGCCATCCTCTTTTCAGCTCGCAGCACTGCGCCCAGGCGTCTATCAGCTGCTGGACGCACGAGGTGGGCTCTATTCACACGCGCCAGATGGCACACGGGACCACGAAATGACCCGACCGTCCTGGAGCGAACTCTCCTGCCTGCTTCTGAAGCGCTTCCCTTTACTCGCTCCAGCCTCTGACGCATCCGGCGCCATTCCCAGATTGCTGCATTTCATCTGCAACAACCGCAACACGCTCGACCCGGCCCTCGTTGCCAACATCACGAGAACTGCAGAACTCAATCCCGGCTGGGCTGTCCATATCTGGGATGAAGCATCGCGCTTTCAGTTCATATCGGAGCATTACGGCTGGGAGGTGCTGAAAATCTACCTGATGATCGGCGCCGAATATGGCGCGGCGAAAGCGGATTTTTTCCGCTATCTGCTGATCTATAGCCTGGGCGGGGTCTATCTCGACCTCAAATCATCCATGTCGCGCCCGCTCGATACGATCCTGCGACCAGATGACCAGTATTTGCTCTCGCAATGGAATGTGTCAGGCTCGGGCCGCTACGCAGGCTGGGGCCGTGGCGCCTCCATCGCCTATGTGGCGGGTGGAGAATATCAGCAATGGTTTCTGATCTCCCGTCCCGGTCATCCCTTTCTAAGACGGGTAATCCAGCTCGTCATGGCAAAGATATTGAGCTATCGCCCTGAGGTGCATGGTGTCGGTGCTGTTACCACCTTCAATATCACCGGCCCGCACGCCTATACCAAGGCGATTTATCCTGTCCTTGCGCAACACGCCTATCGTGTCTTTGATTCTGAGGCTGACGGCCTTCTCTATTCGACCGTGGAAAACCACCGCGACCGGAGCGGCAGTAATTACCGCGAAGCCCGCGGCCCGCTCGTGACGGGGAATGATTCCTATCTCTGCTAAAGCCTGCCCGAAGAATTCCTCGCGTTGCTCAAGAGCCGCGAGAATGAGGTCCGGCGTATAGTAGAAGCCGCCGACACGATCGAGGCATTCCGGCTGGAAACCGGACATCCCGCATACCCGGTCTTCTGGGACTTCGCCTATCTGTTCCAGAGCGACGCGAGCGCCGGTATTCTCATCGGATCGAGCTCAGACTGAGCGAGGCACTGCTGGAATAAACCGTCAGAATGAATCGTCGGAAACGACAAGCGGGAGAGCGGCCTTGCAGCCGCCTCTCCCGCTTGCCTCATAGCGCGAGGCAGGTTTTTCCCGACGCAGTACCGCGCCGGGAGGAAACATCAGAAGTTCACGCCAGCCTGCAGGAAGACATAGCGGCCCATATAGAGATCGCCATAAAGCCCTGCCGCACTGTTCGTTGAAGCATCGGCCACGAAAGGCGGTTGCTTGTCGAACAGGTTGTTGACGCCACCGGTGAAGTTCCAGCGGTTGAGGCGGTAATTGACCGTCAGATCATGCGAGAAAATGCCGGGCGTCTTGTAGCGACCATAGCCGAGCGCCGTGCTGAGATCCTGCGATCCGTTGTTCCAGACCATGCCACCCGTATATTTGAGCATATAGGTGACGCCCCAATTGCCATGCTGCCAGTTGAGCGTGGCATAGTCGCGCACGCGCGGCTGGCCCGTACCCGACTGATACATCAGACGACCGGCATAGTTATACCACTGACCGCCAGGCTCGTTCTGCTGCAGATAGCTGATGAGCTGCTGGAAGTTGTTGCCCAGCGTCACCACGTCCTTGCGCGTGACACGGATGCGATAATCGAGATCGAAATCGATACCGCTCGTGCGCAGGCCACCGATATTGGCGTAATAATCGGTCACCGAATTGAGCTGGCTGGTGCCGGAAACACGCGTGATATTGCTGCAATAGCTTGAGCTGGCACCCGTGTAGCACTGGTCAAGAATATACTGCGAGCTCAGATAGGAGATCATGTTCTTGATCGTGTAGTGCCAGTATTCGACCGAAGCCGACAGACCCGGAACCCAGCGCGGCGTGATGACCGTGCCGATCGTGTAGGTACGACCCGTTTCCGGCTTCAGCGATGCATTACCACCATAAAGCGTCGGCACCTGACCCGAATTGGCTGCCACGAAGGTCGAGGTGTTGATCCCTTGCTTGGCGCAATTTGCGACGACATTCGCCGACAGCGAACCATAGGAGCTTGCCTGTGCGCACGGATCGGTTGCCGAAGCATAGCCAAGGCTGCCACCCGAATAGAGCTCATAGACGTTCGGCTGACGATAGGATGAACCGATGGTTGCACGGAACCGGATATCGCGGATCGGCGCCCAGTTGATCGAGGCCTTCCAGTTCTTGGTGCCACCGAAGGTGCTGTAGGACGAATAACGCCCCTGCGCATCAATGGTCAGATCCTTGGCGAGGAACACATCATGCAGCAGCGTGGCCTTGCCCTCGAGATAGCCTTCCGTAACGTTGAACCCGCCACCGGTATAGGAGGCCGAGTTGGTGAGCGTATCACCGGAAGCCACGACGGCATCGGGGTGATAGGCCAGCTGCTCGCCACGATGTTCCATGCCCAGCGCGAAGCCCAGATCACCACCGCCCTTCCAGGGCATGGTCGCGACATGGTTGTTATGCATGCGCAGGTTCAGGTCACGCAGCTGATAATAGTAATGATCGTGGCTGGTGTAGTTGGAGTACGCCGCAGCCGCCGAGGAAAGAGGCTTGAACGGATCGGAAAGCACGCAACCGGAAGAGGCCTGGCAGACCGAAGGATTATAGACCAGAGCGCTGCTGGAATCCGTCGGATCGACCTGCTGCAGCCCGTATTCCTGAAGCAGCTTGGCGTAGTTGCCCACACCGGACATCTGCGATGTCACCTGGTTCCAGCCATAGGTGTAGGACAGGTCATACATCCAGCCATGGGTGATTTCGCCCTTGGCGCCAGCGATGGCCGTATAGGTGTCGGTAGCGGTTTCGGTACGACGATTACCCCATTCGCCATAGCGCTTGTACATCAGCACGTCTTCGCCAAACGTGTTGTAAGGCGCGTCAGCAGGGATGACGAGGCTCGACGGCAGATTGGACGGGTAGATGCTGCCCGTCATCGGCTCAGGGGCCAGCATCGTGCTGGATGTGCGATGGCTGTACTGGAAATTGGCATAGGGCGTGAAATGCTTGTTCACGTCGTAATGCGCATCGAAAGACAGCGTCGAGTTCTGCAGCGAGTTGGTGAGGGATTGCTGCGAACCGTAATTATAGCGGTCGGCTGACGTCGCGCTGTGATAGCCCGAGCCGCTGGCATTCGGGATATAGGTGCCGGAATCAGTAAAATACTTGCCGGTGGTCGGAATGGATGAACCGAACAACAGATCAGAGGCGTCGACCGGATCGTTGGTCTGCACGTTACGCGACCAGGCGCGGTTGCGCTGCATGATGCCGCTGGACGTCATGTAGGAACCAAACAGGGTGACGTTGCCCTTGCCGTGGTCGAAATTCCAGCCCTTGTAACCAGAGATCTGACCCGTCTGGCCATCGCCAACATCGGAGATGCCACCCTTGACGGTGATGTTCGCATCGTTGAGGTCATGGCGCATCTTGATGTTGATCACACCGGCCACAGCGTCAGCGCCGTAAAGCTCCGAACCGCCATCTTTCAGGATTTCGATGCTTGCAACCTGAAAGACGTTGATCGTGTTGAGATCGACGCAGCTGTTATTGCCGTTGAGCGTCGTGCGCTTGCCGTCAATCAGCACCAGCGTACGGTTCTGCCCGAGATTGCGCAGATCGACGCAGGAAGAACCGCCGGTACCATTGGTCTGCGAGTTATAGGTGCCGGATGAACCAACGGAAGGCAGGCGCTGCAGATAGTCACCAACCGTGCTTGCGCCGGTCTGCATGATCTGCTTGGCCGTAACGATCTGCACCGGGTTGGCATTGGCGTTGTTCGAGGTGCTCAGAGCAGAACCCGTCACGACGATATTTTCGCTGCCACCGCGCGAAAGGCTGTCTGCAACAGGGGCAAAAGCATTACGCTGGACCGATACCGTGCGCGCCGCCGGCTGAACCAGCGGCGCGGCGCCGGCTGCGGGAGCGGTTGTGGCCTGCTGGCGGGCAACAGACGGCGCTGCCTTCTTCGCCACACGCTTATGCGTCTTGTGAGCCGGAGCCGTCGCAGATTGTGCCGCATGGGCAGTCTGCGCGTGACCCAGAGCAAGTCCGGCGCCGAGCGTGGAGACAAGCAGTAGTCGTCGCTTGTTCCTGATCATCTTCATAGTGTTTTCGACCTCCAAAAGGCGTTCTGGAGACGAAAAGATTTCACAAACGAAATCAGGTCCAGTGTCTTATTTCACTTCGACATTCCCCGATTCATATCATTGTATTTTTATCACATAGTTACTTACCTACGTTGTAATGCGAACACATATATTACTTTAGGAAATCTAAATTACTCTTGAGAAACATTCCGTTCCAGATCGAAATTCGACGACAAGCAGACTGAATCGATCCGACCGGAAAAATCGTCCGAACGATCCCCCCGATAACGACAGCGCTCTTTGTTTCATTTTCAGATCGTTCCTTCGGCCGGGCAGGAAGCGTCTGAGCGGCCCGATCTTTCAGAAAAGACAGACGACGCCGTCGTCGCAGAAACGATCAGCGAGGCGCCAGCGAGGAAGCTGGCCCGCTTTTGAAAAAATCGAGGAATACCCTGAGGGCAGAGGGCACATGACGGCGCGAGAGATAATAGGCGTGAAACCCCTCGCCGGTTGAGGCCCATTCGGGAAGCACGACTTCAAGATCACCACGCTCGACGAACGCGCGGGCACGATCATGCAGGCAATAGAAAAGCCCGCCCCCGGAAAGGGCATAGGCAAGGGACAATTCCGTATCGCCCAGAATGATCTGTCCTGGCACATCGATCTCGACACAGGCTTCGCCATCACCCAGCTCCCAGGGATAGAGGCGCCCCGTGCCGGTGCGGATGCGGATACAGTGATGCTGCATCAAGGCTTCAGGCGTCTCGGGGCGGCCCATTCTGTCGAGATAGGACGGTGCTCCGACAATCACCCAGCGCAGTTTATCGGTCAGACGGGCTGCGATCATGCCATCAGGAACCGTCCCGCCATACCGTATCCCTGCGTCGAACCCTTCCGAGATGACATCGACAAACCGGTCATCGACCGTGATGTCGAGCTCTATGCCCGGATAGCGGGAAGCAAAATCCGCAAGCCGGGGCGCCAGGAGAAGGGTCGCTGCGTCACGAAGTACGGTCACGCGCACACGCCCTGCAGGTGCCAACCGAAACTCATCGAGTTGTGCGAGTGTCGCGTCGATTTCTGCAAAGCGCGGCGCGATCTCGGCCAGCAGCATTTCACCAGCCCCCGTCAGCCGGACCTGTCGCGTCGTGCGATGAAACAGACGGACACCCAGCCGACGCTCAAGCTGGGTCATGGTGTGGCTCAGAGCGGAGCCGGTAACACCCCGTTGCAGGGCCGCCCGCGCAAAGCTGCCCGCCCGCGCAATGGCGACAAAGACCTCGAGACTATCCTTGCTGACTGGTTCCATGACTCATTCCTGAATCAGGATCATCAATCAGTCAAATTCTTCTCAGTAAACCTCATGACGCCGTAACGCGTCTTCTGGAGCGATCGACAGGATCATTTGCAACAGGAGATATTTCATGACGGCAAGACCTCTGGCCCTCGTAACAGGCGGATCTTCAGGCATTGGCCTTGAGCTGGCCCTTCAGTTCGCCCGAAACGGGTATGATGTGGCGATCTCGGGATCAAGCGTCCAGGTTTTCGACGCAGCAAGAACGATTGAAGCACAGGGCGCCGCAGCTTACCCGCACCGGGCTGATGCCTCACAAAGCGAAGGCGTCGAGAGTTTCTGGCAATTCGTTCTCGCCCTTGGGCGCAAGGTGGAAATCGCGGCCCTGAATGTCGGGATCGGTCTGGGCGGCGCCTTTGTCGATACTGATCTGAAAGACGATCTCAGGGTGATCGCCATCAACATTACCGGCACCGTTCACATGGCCAAGAACGTGGCACGCCATATGGTGGCAAACGGCGAAGGCCGTATTCTCATCACCTCTTCCGTCTCAGCCACGATGCCGACGCCCTACGAGACGGTATATGGCCCCTCCAAGGCGTTCGGCTTCATGTTCGCTGAATCCCTGAGAGAGGAACTCAGAGAGAAGAATGTGTCCGTCACGGCATTCCTGCCCGGGACGACCAATAGCCGCTTTCACAAGAATGCGGGGATGGGCACCAGCGCTATCGATCAGGGCCCCAAGAACGACAAGACCGTTGTCGCCCGCCAGGCCTTCGAGGCGCTCATGAACAACGACGATCACGTCGTGGGTGGCGATGAAGCCACGAGACAAATGGTGCGCGACAACCGGGTCACGCCAGAGCCCGACAAAGCGGCGCGCCATGCCCGACTGACGCGCCTGCAATCGTGACGATCACGGCCCTCTGATGCCCTGAGAGGTCAATCAGAGCGACTGGCCGCCAGACACCTCAATGCGCTGTGCATTGACCCAGCGGTTATCCTCTGACAGCAGCGCAGCGATCATCGGGCCAACGTCTTCGGGCAGGCCGACGCGGCCGAGGGCGGTATTCTGTGCGATATGCCGGTTGATTTCCGGGTTATCACGCACCATACCGCCCGAGAAATCGGTCTGAATGGCGCCAGGGGCCACCGTATTGACCGTGATCCCTCTCGGGCCAAGCTCCTTGGCCATATAGCGGGTCATGGTCTCGACAGCGGTTTTCATCGATCCATAGACGATCCGCCCCGGATAGATGATGCGCGTCAGCCCGGAAGAAATATTCACGATGCGCCCGCCATCACACAGCAGAGGCAGCACGGCCTGGGTGAGGAAAAACGGCCCTTTGAGATGCTCAGCATAGATACGATCGAATTCCGCCTCGCTTGTATCGGTCAGCGTTCCCGTATGGGACGACCCTGCCATGTTCACCAGATAATCGAAATGCGTGAGGCCCCATCCGGCGAGCGTCTCGCGCAGCTTTCCTGCGAAAGCGGGAAAGGAAGACGCATCGGCGACATCCAGCGCCAATGCCTGACCCGGCACACCGGCATCGCGCAGAATGGCCAGCACCTCATCGGCCGCCGCGCGATTGCTTTTGTAGGTGAAGACGGTCCCGATACCGCGCCGGGCCAAGGCCTCGATGCTGGCCCTTCCCAGGCCACGACTGCCACCCGTGATGACGGCAATTTTCTGGATAGTGGTCATTGCGATCTCCTGTTTTCTCGACAGGCACAGATCATCATGGGCATGAGCTTGCGATAAGCCGGTGTTTCCTGTCAGGATTGTTCAGCATCACGGAACAATGCCCATGGACAGACTGACCTCGCTCACCCTTTTCATGCGCGTGGTCGAGCGCGGCAGCTTCACCGCAGCCGCGCATGATTTAAGCGTTTCACGCCCAGCTGCGACGGCGGCCATTCAGGCGCTGGAGCAACGTCTCGGCACGCGATTGCTGCAACGGTCCACCCGCCACGTGCAGCCGACGGAAGAAGGCCTTCTCTATTATCAGCGCTGCCAGTCCATTCTGACCGCGCTTGAGGAGGCAGACAGCATGATCGGCGGGGCCCTCTCCGGCACGATACGGGTCGACACTGTCGGCCACCTGGCGCGAACGATCCTGCTTCCGGCCCTGCCCGATTTCTTCTCGCGCTATCCGGGTCTGAACGTACATCTTGGCGAAGGAGAGAGGCTGGTCGACCTGCTGCGTGAAGGGGTTGATTGCGTCATACGCGGCGGCCCCCTGCCCGATAGCGACATGATCGTGAGGCCGCTCGGTGTTCTGCATGAGGTTACCGTAGCAAGCCCCACCTATCTGGCGCAGCATGGCATCCCGACCTCGCCAGACGATCTGGACGGCCATCAGATGATCGCCTTTCTGTCCTCGCGCACCAGACAGGTCCTGCCGCTCGAATTCACAACCCGAAATGGCCTTGTCGAGCGGCTTATCCCTGCCCGGCTGCTGGTTTCCGGGGCCGAAACCTGCGCCGAGGCGGCGCGTCTCGGTCTCGGGCTCGCCCAGGCGCCACGATACCGCTTTGAGGAAGATCTCGCTGCGGGCAGGCTGGTGGAGGTGCTGTCCGGCTACCCGCCTGCCCCCACGCCTCTTTCGCTGCTCTATCCCAGCAACCGCCAGCTGGCCCCGCGTGTGCGCGTCTTCATGGATTGGGCCAGAGAACTGTTTTCAGGGTTTTTCAGGCAGCACACCCCATGAAAAGCACCGCCTTCACAAGGCCGCGGCTGCCTCTCTGAGCATTGTCTCGAAGCGCTGTACAGGCAGCGAAACCGGGCCATCGATCATCGCCACAGCAAGAGCCGCCTTGGGCGCAGACCCTATGATCGGGTGATAACTTACCCCCTCTGCATGGATCTGGCTGAGGCATTGCGGCACGATCGAGACACCCAGCCCCGCGGCGACGAGAGAAACCGTCGCAATGATCTGCGGTGCCGACTGGCCGATATGCGGCACAAAACCTGCATGACCGCAGGCCATTATGATCGCGTCATAGAACCCCGGACCGAGCGCACGCTCGAACAGGATCATCGGCTCATCCCGCAAGGCTTCAAGCCTGACAACCCGGTGAGAGGCTGCTGCATGGCCTTTGGGGAGCGCAATCACCGTCGCTTCCTCCAGCAGGGGGCGCACGATGAGTGTCTGGACGGGCGCCGGAGGGCGCACGATCGCAATGTCGATGCGTCTGTCGTGAAGCGCGTCACACAGAGCAGGCGTATTGCTTTCCTCAAGCGTGATGATGACATCCGGCCAGCGCTCGCGAAATGCCCGTATCGCACCTGGAACCAGAGGCAGAAGGGAAACCGCGCCCGCAAGACCGATGCGCAGCCTGCCCTGCTCACCGCGTGACAGCCCCCGCGCCAGTGAGGTGACCTCACGCTCAAGCCCGATCAGGACCCGGGCCCGCTCGACCAGCGCGGCCCCGGCCTCGGTCGGCACGGCACCCGAACGGGACCGAACGAAGAGCACAAGACCGAGCTCGCGCTCCATCGCCTTGATCTGCTGGCTGAGCGGCGGTTGTTCCATATGCAGCAGTGCGGCCGCGCGCGTGAAACTGCCAGCCTCGGCAATCGTCACCAGATAGCGCCAACGTCTCAGGTCGATGATCCATATCCTCAAAGTATGAAAGAGGGCCCAAACATATATTGGACGCAGATTAGGACCAAGGACAAACTACGACACAATCGACACGCACCAGAAGGACGCCTGACCTCCATGAGCACGACTATCGGTGGCTATCTCGCAAAACGCCTGACACAGATCGGCGTCGACCATCACTTTGCTGTCGCGGGAGACTACAATCTCGTCCTTCTCGACCAGCTTCTGGCTCAGGACGGGCTGGAACAGGTCTATTGCTGCAACGAGCTGAATTGCGGCTTCGCAGCCGAAGGCTATGCACGGGCGAAAGGCGCAGCCTGCGCAGTCGTGACCTTCAGCGTCGGCGCCCTGTCTGCCATCAACGCGCTTGGCGGCGCCCATGCCGAAAACCTGCCTGTTATCCTCGTCTCGGGCGCCCCCAATACAAATGACCACGGCACAGGCCGGATACTGCACCATACTCTCGGCACGTCCGATTACGGCTATCAGTTCGAGATGGTCCGCCATGTCACAGTTGCCGCCGAGCGGCTGTTTTCGGCCGAAGACGCCCCTGCCAAGATCGATCACGTGATCGAGCGTGCCCTTGCCTTGAGCAAGCCGGTCTATCTCGAAATTCCGTGCAACGTAGCCGATCTCGAATGCCCCGAACCCGGCCCCATCGAGGCGCTCCTGCCTCGCAAGCCTGCCTGCAATACGACGCTCGATCAGGCAGTCGCAGCGACCTTGTCCTTTCTGGAAAAACGCGAACAGGTTGTCATTCTTGTCGGGAGCAAGCTGCGCGCCGCCCATGGCCTTGATGCGGCAGTAAAGCTGGCTGAACGCCTGGGATGTGCCGTGACCATCATGGCAGCGGCAAAAGGATTTTTTCCTGAAGACCACCCCGGATATCGCGGCGTCTACTGGGGCAATGTCAGTTCGCCCGGTGCCGAAGCGCTCATCGATAACGCTGATGCCATTCTCTGCCTCGGCCCGGTATTCAATGATTATTCAACCGTCGGCTGGGAAGCATGGCCCAGAGGCGAGAAGATCGTTCTGGTCAATCCTGATGACGTGGTCGTTGCTGGAACCAACTTCGGCGGTGTCGATCTGCGCTCGTTCGTAACCGCCCTGAGCGAACAGGCGCCACGACGCCCCCTGAGCGCCGACAACTCCACCCTCTCTCTGCCAGTCTCTGCGCCACTACCCGCCGAGGCCAGACTGACCAATGACGAGATGATGCGTCAGATCGGGGCTCTTGTGACGGCTGATACAACGCTGACAGCAGAGACTGGCGATAGCTGGTTCAACGCCGTGCGTTTGCACCTGCCCGCCAAGGCCCGTGTCGAACTCGAAATGCAATGGGGCCATATAGGATGGTCGGTCCCCTCGGCCTTTGGCAATGCCACTGGCTCGCCAGAACGGCAGCATATCGTGATGGTGGGAGACGGGTCATTCCAGCTGACCGCACAGGAAGTAGCGCAGATGATCCGTTACGAGCTGCCGGTCATTATCTTCCTGATCAACAACCGGGGCTATGTCATCGAGATCAAGATCCATGATGGCCCGTATAATTATATCCAGAACTGGGATTACGCGGGTCTCATCAATGTCTTCAATGCGTCTGAAGGCCACGGGCTGGGCCTCAGGGCCAATACAGCTGGCGAGCTTGCAGAAGCGATCGGCAAGGCGAGGCAGAACCGGCGCGGCCCGACCCTGATCGAATGCACCCTCGACCGTGAGGATTGCACCGACGATCTGGTACGCTGGGGCCAGGAAGTGGCCAAGACCAACGCGCGGCCACCCGTGACGAACTGAACCGCCCCGACGCCTCATCCGGCACGGCTCATTATACCGGCCTGATCATTATGCCATTGATCAGGCCCGTAGCGGATGAAACGCCCGATTTCCGACGCAGCATCGATTCATCAGATGGTAGGGAAGAACCATGCTCTTCCCTCTCCCCTCCCATGACACGCTCTATGATGCCCTTGTCGCTCGCGATGCGCGTTACGACGGCAGCGTGTTTGTGTGTGTTGGCACGACCGGTATCTTCTGTCGCCTGACCTGCCCGGCACGCAAGCCGCTCTCCACGAACTGCGTTTTTCGATCCAGCGTGAGAGAATGCCTCGAAGCCGGATTTCGGGCCTGCAAGAGATGCCATCCGCTTCGCAGCGCCACCGCCAATGATCCAGCCGTCGCACGGCTTCTCGCCCTGCTGGAGGCCGAACCGGGGCGACGCTGGAAGGAAAGCGACGTCACCGCGCTTGGCTATGATCTGTCTACGGTTCGACGGAGCTTCAAGCGCTATTTCGACATGACGTTTCTCGACATGGCACGGCAGTATCGCCTGCGAGAGGGCTTCTTGTCCCTGGCCGAGGGTGAGCGAGTCATAAAGGCTCAGCTCGACTCAGGCTTTGATTCGCCCAGCGCCTTCAGGGAGGCTTTTTCGAGACTTCTGGGGGCTGCGCCTGCCAGCCTCAAGCCGGGCGGCTTGCTGCAGGCAAGCTGGGTCCCGACACCGCTGGGCGACATGATTGCCGTCGCCAGCGCAACACATCTCCATCTCCTCGAATTCATCGACCGCAAGGCCCTGCCCGGCGAACTCAAGGCGCTGCAGAAAAACCTCAAGGCGCCTCTCGGCCTCGGCACACCCGCCCCGACAGAACTGGTTCGTGAGGAACTTGCCGCCTATTTTGCCGGGCGTTCGGCGGCGTTTCAGACCCCTCTCGCCCCGCAGGGCACCGGGTTCACCCGCGAGGTGCATCGCCTTTTGCGCGATATCCCTGTCGGGGAGACACGCAGCTATGCTGATATCGCGCGCCAACTTGGCCAGCCGGGCGCCGTGCGGGCCGTCGCGCGCGCCAATGGTGCCAATCAGATTGCCTTGCTGATCCCCTGCCATCGCGTCATCGGCGCCGATGGCAGCCTCACCGGCTATGGTGGCGGCCTTTGGCGCAAGCAACGCCTTATCGAAATCGAGCGATCCCATCGACCATGCTTACAGCCAACTAACGCTGGCTCTTGGTGAGGCCAAGTTGCAACGCATCACACGATTTCCTGACTCCACCGCTAGAATCTGTTGCAAACGTCAATATAACGTGACCAAGCTTTACTGAAACGTTTCAAAGTGTGTTGGAACGCCTGATGCCGCGCTGATGAGCTGACGGGGAAACGAGCTTGAGCGGGTGGAATGAGAAAACGGGGATCGGCTTCCACGAGGGGCGCGCTGATGCGTGTGCGCCTTGTTTACGTCATCGCGATGATGATTTTCTTCATCATCTACAAGGTGCTCGACCCGCTTGGTCTTGAGAGCGCAACGAAGCAGACCTCGGCTGGCTTATTCAACGCTCTCACCACGCCATTTTATGGCGCTCAGAGCCCTGACACACACCGACACGTCGCCGTTGTTGAGGTGAACGACGCAAGCCTCAAACGTTTCGGGACTGCTTTCCCTCTTTCATACGCTCGTCATATTGCCATCCTCAATCAGATGCTCGATGCACATCCCGCTGCGATTTTCGTCGATTTTCGCATGATGCGTGAACTACCAGGCGAGACACTTGAGAGTTTCGCCCCTCTCATCGCCAGAGCTCGCTCGATGAAGGTGCCTCTGCTCTTTGCAAGGGGGGAAGCAGGAGACCTGCAGCCCGCCCTTCCGCCTATTCTCAGACCGCTTCAGGTCTATAGCAATGGACTCGAAACCTCCGGAAGCTACCCCCTCATGGAAGAGGGCATGGAAGCCCGGGAAACAGGAGAAGCTCCTGTTGCAGTAAATCCGGCCTGGGCGCTTTACGATACCTTGTGTCATCAGGCCTGGTCGACGCGTTGTGGAGACGTTCAGGAAGAAGCGTTTACCCGCCCGATGGTTATCAGATGGGGGCTGAGCTCCGATCCCGCGCAGGATATCGTCAGCGACCAATCCGGTTACTGGCAAAACGGCTGTGCCATCTGGAACGAAGGCCCCTGCGCTCGCCTTACTGCAGCCTCACGCCTCGCCCTGACCTATCTGTTTCTGCATTCTCGAGGCAGCGAAAGGCAGTTCGCTTTCTATCCTCTGGTAATTGGCGCAGAGCAACTTGGGCATAGCGGCCGAGGCACACCGTCAGGCAGCCCTGCCCTCGCCACGCTTCTTGCCGATCGCGCGGTATTTTACGGATCCGACATCCGCGATCAGCACGATGATTCCATAGTACCCCTGCTTGGGCGGGTTCCGGGCGTCGTCACTCATGCCATGGCTTTCGACAATCTCGTGACCTATGGCGCGCGCTATTTTCATGAGCCGCCCGAAATGGGACAGATAGGATGGTTACGTCTCGACAAGGCCGAGTTACTTGAGGCGCTCATCTGGCTCGTCTGCAGCGTAGCGCTCGTCATGCGCATGAAACCTGCCCAGCAGAAAGAGCAGTTCGACGTCCTTGCCGCCTCGGGCGCACAGAATAATCACAAGCGTCACGCCAGAACCAGCATACGCAAACGGGCTGTGGCCTGCGCGCTAGGCGCGTTTCTTGTCGTTGCCATACCTTCTTTTCAGAGTGCCACCCGGGCCATGTTGATCGATCAGTTCGTTATCTGGCTGTTCGTGACATTCCTGTTCCTCGGCGCCTGGGCCTTGCCCATGGCACGTGCGGCGCGCGCCGAAAAGGAAGAAAAGGAGCGTGGCCTTCTCTCTCAGTTGTGCTTCCTCGGCAGTCTTTCCGCCATCGGTTTCGCGCTCAACGAAGCAGGCCCCAGATGGCCCAATGCAGACTGGATCGGTCTGCTCCTGCTCTGGCTCGCAGCCGGCGTCGAGGAAGAGGAGGAGCGAAACCGGTTTGTCCAGCCACTTTGCCGACTTCTGAACCGGCTGATCGACCTGCCAGTTTCGATCTACTCGGCAGGACGCCGCGCGCTCTCTCGCCATGCATAGCGAACCGGCTTTGTTTGAAGCAGCCGGTATCCGCGGCGAGAGCATTCTTCACCAGACCTGATGAAAGGAGATATCCATGTCAAACAGGCATTTCGCCCGCAAGCTGACACGTGCAGCTCTCTCTCCCCTCTTGTTTGGCCTGTGCGCGGGCTGGTCCGGCGCTGCCTCGGCTGCAGACGCCCCAGTCATTACAGGGACCTATCACACCCCCTCAATCCAGACCTACGACCATAATGGGCAGCCCCAGACACAGATTGAGGCGGCTTCGCTGACCGGACATCGCATCGTCGCCAAAGACACCGAAACGGACATGCTCGCTGTCGAGACCGATAAGGGACTCGTCTACGTCACTGAAGACTCCGTCGAAGCCAATATCAGGGCAGTCGCACCGACACCCACTCAATGCGTGCAAATCGGCGCAGCCTCTGCCGATGAAATCGGTGGCAGCACCAACAACCTCGGTCGAAATTGCCACGGAAGCTGATTGATGAAACGCCCTGCCCTGCTCTCGACTGCCCTTCTGACAACCCTGGCACTTGCTGCGTGCGACAGCGGAAACGGAGGCGGCATCCCAACCAACGGTCGGCTGATCGACCAGATCCACCCTCCGCAGGATTATGCTCAGTCAACAACTGTGCAAGGCCTGCTGACACCTGCCAACACCCTTGCCTCAGGTGTTATCGAGGCCCCCGAGGTATCGGATTACCCTCAGGCCATCGTAGACCGCCTTCTGGCCTCCTGGTCGGGTCCCCGTCCGGATGCACGCGTATGGCTGACACCCGACACAGCCTTTACCTCAGACGTTTCGGTCGGGGGAGCAATCTTTCTCAACACCGGTTTGATACGCTATTTCCACGATACGCCTGAAATCCAGAAGGAAGATGCGCTCGCCTTCGTTCTCGCCCACGAGCTCTCCCACATCCTTCTGGGGCACACAGCTGCCCAGCGTGAGAGCAAAACACGGAAAGACTACGCTTTCAGTGCCATGAAGTGGGGTTCGGTGATTGGGAGGGCCTCCGCAGGCATCGGTGCAGCTGACGCCGTGTCAAAAGCACTCGTGTCGGCGATGGGTGCCAAGGCATTTCTGGATACCACGCTGTTTCCCTCGTGGTCACGCGGGCAGGAAGAGGAAGCCGATGCACTCGCCGTCGATCTGATGGCACGGGCCGGATACTCTGTAAGTGCTGCAACCGATGTCATGGATGTACTGATCAGTTCCGAAGATCAGGATGTCGCGCATCAGGCACAACTCGAGCAAAAGACTGGCAAGAGTTTCAACGCAGACTCAGTTACCTTCACGGCCAAAGCAGGCGACAACCTCGATGGGGCCATTGTCGATGCCCTCAGAGCCGTAGCGCAGCAGCATCCTCATGCCAGAGAGCGACGACTCGCGCTCGCCGCCTATCTGCGGCAGGCCTATCCCGTTCGTGCTCATGTAGCTCTCGCCCGAAAGCCGCTACAGCATTGGGTGACCAGTTCACCCGTGACGGCTCTCCTCAAGGGGACAGATCAACTGGAGCGGGCCGCATCTCTGATCGGACAGTCACAGTGGGGGCAGGCTCATCAGACACTTGCTCACATCGCGCAACCCGCCTCTGGCAGTGCCTATTATGCACTTATGACCTATCAGGTTGCCGTGCAGACCGGCCAGAAAAACCAGGCAGAAAAGCTGCTTGGCACTGCTGCGGAACGCGATGACGTAACCTTTCCAATTGCTGTCGCATGGGGCAACACCCTGTCTGCTGCAGGCAAGACCGGAGAGGCCGAAACGTACATGGCGAAAGAAGAAGAGGCGATGGGTAATACCGGTTTCCTGCCCTATCGCATCAAGAATGCACGGCAGGCAAAAGACGGCGTCTCCGTGCTCAAACTCAGCGTAATCTGTGAAGGACTGGGAGAGGATAATCTGGCCGGACAATGCTCGGCGATGGAGAAAAACTGATCGCCCTTCTTATCCCTGCCATCGCGTCATAGGCGCCGATGGCAGCCTCACCGGCTATAGTGGCGGCCTGTGGCGCAAGCAACGCCTTCTCGAAATTGAAAGACAGCTCTGCCCTTTGTAAGGGATTTTTGATGGCCTCCCGCAAAAAAGAAAGAAACGGAGCAGTCATGCTTTTATAATGATTGCATATTTGTCCATTTTGATTCCTTTTGACAGTATAGAGACTCCGCCTCCATATTAATGGATACGGCAGCGTATCGTCCTGCCCAAGAATTGATCGGTCACTGATCTGATGAGGCAAAAAAACGTGATAAATTTTCCAACGCCGCCCGCACGCTTTTCTCCGACCGTTCTGAAATTTGGTGGCTTCGCCGTGGGCGCAATCGCGATTATCGCGATACTTAACCCGTTCTATCAGATTTCTTCAGGCTATTGCGGCATTCTGACCAATTTCGGTTCTGTCCAGCCCAGCGCGCTGGAACCCGGTCTGCATATCGTGCTGCCGGTCTATCAAAAGGTCGTTTCTGTTTCGACCCAGCCTCAGACGATTACCTCTCATGAGCAGGCTGCAACGCATGATCTGCAAGATGTGCACACGTCGGTTTCGGTCACATTTCACATCGCCTCTGCCGACGCCCCGGGATTTTTCCGCGATTTCCGCAATCTCGAAACGCTCGCTCATCGTATCATTGAGCCCACAGTGTCGAATGACGTGAAAGCCATCACGGCCAATTACAATGCTGAAGAGCTGATCACGAAGCGTGACCTTGTGGATGGCCAGATCAAGGAACTGATCATCAAATCCCTGCTGCCCTATCATCTGAGCATTGAGTCGGTGAACACGGCCAATTTCGCTTTTTCCCATGCCTATGCACAGGCCATCGAAGCGAAGCAGGTGGCCCAGCAGCAGGCGTTGCAGGCACAATACACCCTGCAGCAGACGCAGATCTCAGCCCAGGCTCAGGTTGTCCAGGCCAAGGCGCAGGCAGACGCGGCTGTTGCCACAGCCCAGGGGCAGGCTCAGGCCCTGCTCGTAACTTCCCAGGCTCAAGCCAAGGCCAATACTTTGGTCTCTCAATCGCTGACCCCTTCCCTGCTCCAGCAAAAAGCGCTGGATCGCTGGACTGGCACAATGCCGACCTATCTGAGCGCAGGCGCCCCGCTGCCCTTTATCGGCACGATGGAGTCAGCCCAGAAATAACCCGCCAGAAGCTTCGACGACCAATAGCTGCGGAGCTTCGAGAAATCCTTCCTTGAGGAAACAGCCCTACCCTTTCAGGGGGGCTGTTCTTCCCTTTGGGTTTTCATCCTGCCCCCAAGGCGACCGGGCAGATCACCCGCCCTCATCGCGACAGAAACGCGGCGGCATGCCGCCGGTCTTCCACGCAATTCATCAACATCACATACTCATCCGGCAACCGCGACGTCCGTCTTGCAGGTGCCAACGCGCGAACTCCTGAACCGCGTCAGATCCTCACAGAAGCCAGGCCTCCAGACATGAAAAAACCGCCCTGTCTTTCGACAGGGCGGCTCTTTCGTAACCTTGATGGAAAGGCGCTGGATCAGAAATCCATATCGCCCATGCCACCCATGCCACCCGGACTACCGGCCGGAGCGGCCTTCTTCTCGGGCTTCTCGGCAACCATGGCTTCCGTCGTGATCAGCAGGCCGGCAACCGAAGCTGCGTCCTGAAGAGCCGTGCGGACGACCTTGGTCGGATCGATGATGCCAGCGGCCACCAGATCCTTGTACTCGCCGTTCTGGGCGTCGAAGCCGTGCGTGTACTCGTTGATCTCGAGCACCTTGCCAGCGATGACAGCGCCATCTTCACCAGCGTTGAACGCGATCTGGCGCAGCGGAGCCTGCAGGGCCTTGCGGATGATGTCCGCACCGACACGCTGGTCGTCGTTCTGGAAAGCCAGATCCTTCAGGGCAACGGAAGCGCGGGCAAGAGCCGTGCCACCACCCGGAACGATGCCTTCTTCAACAGCGGCGCGGGTTGCGTGCAGCGCGTCATCAACGCGATCCTTGCGCTCCTTCACCTCGACTTCGGTGCTGCCACCGACGCGGATGACGGCGACGCCACCAGCCAGCTTGGCCAGACGTTCCTGCAGCTTCTCGCGGTCGTAGTCCGAGGTGGTTTCCTCGATCTGCGCGCGGATCTGTGCACAACGGCCCTTGATGTCGTCCGTGTTACCGGCGCCTTCAACGATCGTGGTGTTTTCCTTCTCGATATGCACCTTCTTGGCGCGACCGAGCATGTCGAGCGTAACCGTCTCGAGCTTGATGCCGATGTCTTCGCTGATGACCTGGCCGCCCGTCAGGATGGCGATGTCTTCCAGCATGGCCTTGCGGCGGTCGCCGAAGCCAGGAGCCTTGACGGCAGCAATCTTGAGGCCACCACGCAGCTTGTTGACGACCAGCGTGGCAAGAGCCTCGCCATCGACGTCTTCTGCGATGATCATGAGCGGACGACCGGACTGCACAACGCTCTCGAGCAGCGGCAGCATCGGCTGAAGCGAGGACAGCTTCTTTTCATGGATCAGGATGTAGGGGTTATCCAGATCCGCCATCATCTTTTCGGCGTTCGTCACGAAATACGGCGAGATGTAGCCACGGTCGAACTGCATGCCCTCGACGACGTCGAGTTCGGTGTGCAGGCCCTTGGCTTCCTCAACCGTGATCACGCCTTCGGAACCAACCTTCTGCATGGCCTGCGAGATCATCTCGCCGATTTCATGCTCGCCATTGGCCGAGATCGTGCCGACCTGAGCCGTTTCGGCCGGGGTCGTGATCTTGCGGGTATTTGCCTTCAGCTCTTCAACAACGGCCGTAACAGCCTTGTCGATGCCGCGCTTAAGATCCATCGGGTTCATGCCAGCGGCAACAGCCTTGGCGCCCTCACGGATGATGGCCTGGGCCAGAACGGTCGCGGTGGTCGTGCCGTCACCAGCGATATCGTTGGTCTTCGAGGCCACTTCGCGCACCATCTGGGCGCCCATGTTCTCGAACTTGTCGGCCAGTTCGATTTCCTTGGCGACGGAAACGCCGTCCTTGGTGATGCGCGGTGCGCCGAAGCTCTTGTCCAGAACAACGTTACGACCCTTCGGGCCGAGCGTGACCTTCACAGCGTCAGCAAGGATATCAACGCCGCGCAGCATGCGCTGGCGTGCGTCAGCGCCGAATCTTACGTCTTTGGCAGCCATAGTCTTATCTCCAGTAGAGGTTCAGTTTGCGATAACGGGGAGGCTGGAAAATCAGCCGATCACACCCATGATGTCGCTTTCCTTCATGATCAGCAGCTCTTCGCCATTGATCTTCACCTCGGTGCCGGACCACTTGCCGAACAGCACACGGTCGCCAGCCTTGACGTCCAGTGCCACGAGCTGACCCTGCTCATTACGGGCGCCCGAACCTACGGAGACGACTTCGCCTTCCATCGGCTTTTCCTTGGCGGTGTCCGGAATGATGATGCCACCGGCCGTCTTCTGCTCGCCTTCAAGGCGACGAACGACGACACGGTCATGCAAAGGCCGAAAATTTGTCATTATGGATCGCTCCACTTTTCTCTAAGGCGGCGTCCTTGCTCAAAAGCAACGCCGCCGGTTTGCGCGCCCGCTTAGCCGCAGCGCGTTAGCACTCCCGATACGAGAGTGCCAAAGAGGTAGGAGAGCCCTCGCCTATCGTCAAGTGTCGTCGTCGGGACAAATGCTGTTTTTCATCGAAGCGTCACTCGCGTTTTGCTGGCTGTCGAGCCTCGCGCCATCAAGTTCGCGTGTCAGACGGCTGCTTTCGGCTTCAGACTTCAGGCGCTCCCCCCGGGTGCGACCGAACAGGGCCCGGTTTTCCTCGGCCTTGCGAGCATCCTTCTCGCGCGCCAGACGTTTGCGCACTCGACGCAGATTGACGATTTCAGTCATGGTGATCGTTGATCCTGCCTTTGAGCGAACAAGAAAGAAGGAGGGTCGGTCCATGGGACGCCTGATATCCCTTACTGCCTCGGACACCCATCATTTCGCAGCCTACGAGGCAGGAGAGCCAACCGCCAGTCGCGCACTGGTCGTGGTGCAGGAAATTTTCGGCCTGACGGACCATATCCGTGCTGTCTGCGACGAACTGGCTGACAGGCACGGCTATCATGTCATTGCGCCGGCCTTGTTCGACCGAGCCAGACGCGACGCAGTTCTGCCTTATGATGGCGAGGGCATTCAGACAGGCCTCGATTTGCGCGCCCGGATCAGCCCTGACGGACTTCTGGCCGATGTTACGGCCAGTGCCCATGCCCTCAACCGCCACGGCCATCAGAAGGTCGGCATTCTTGGCTTCTGCTGGGGAGGACTGGTGGCATGGGAAGCCGCCACGCGCACGCGTGAATTTGCCGCCGCCGCCGCCTGGTATGGGGGCGGTATTGCCGCTTTGAGCCATGAGAAGCCCCATTGCCCGGTTCAGCTCCATTTCGGTGGCGAGGATGACCATATCCCACATACCGATATCAACACCATTCGCGAGAACCGGCCCGAGGTCGAGATCTTTGTCTATGACGATGCTGGGCATGGTTTCGGCTGTGACGACCGCCCGAGTTTCAACAAGTACGCCCGCGACCTCGCCCATGAGCGCAGCATGGCGTTTTTTGCCACCCATCTCTGATAACCGAAAGCGCGACAATGTCTGCAGATAAAACACCCGTAAATCCGCTGGTCGACAGCCCCGAGCGCGACGCCCGTATCAAGGCCAAGGCGCAGGAACTCTGGGAGGCGGATGGCAAGCCCGGCTGCGGCGCCGACGCCTATCTTGAGAACGCATCGGAGATCATCGGTATGGAGGAGAATCCTCATGCCGGTGAAATTCCGGTCAAGGATCTGCCAGAGCCTAAATTTGCCGATGTTCAGGTGGAAAATGCGGAAATCCAGAAGAATCTGGGGGAGTTTCCTGAAAGACAGACCGATCAGGGCGACCGCGAGCACTTCCCCGAGAAAGAAAACGAGTCGTCCTGACAGATCAGGAGCAGGGATAAAGGCTCGGATGCCTTTATCCACACCGCTGCAGCTTTTTAGCGCAGCACGCGCCCGGCGACGGCATCGAGCTTGTCGAGAAGCTGACGATCACGAGATCCTGGCGCCGTGATGATAGCGTGATCGAGAGCGCGCTCGGCGCCTGAGGGGCAGAGACCGCGCTTGCGTCCGAGCTCCGGAATGATCGCCTTGACCAGCGCACGCGCCTTGGCAGCATTCTGCGTCATGACGGCAACGACGGCGTCCACAGTCACCGAGTCATGGTCGTCGTGCCAGCAATCATAATCGGTCACCATGGCGATGCTCGCATAGCACATCTCGGCTTCACGAGCGAGCTTGGCCTCCGGCATGTTGGTCATGCCGATTACCGAACAGCCCCACTGGCGGTACAATTCGCTTTCGGCGCGGGTGGAGAATTGCGGCCCTTCCATCACCAGATAGGTCCCGCCACGCACCATCTCGACGCCGATCTTTGCGGCCTGCTCGGCAATCACGTCACCCATACGGGCAGAAACCGGGTCAGCCATACCCACATGAGCCACGCAGCCACGACCGAAAAAGCTCTTTTCGCGAGCGAATGAGCGGTCGATGAACTGGTCAACCAGCACGAACTGGCCCGGCGGCAGGTCTTCACGCAGCGAGCCCACTGCGGAAAGAGAGACGATATCGGTCACACCGGAGCGCTTCAGCGCGTCGATATTGGCGCGGAAATTCAGCTCTGACGGGGGGATGGGATGCCCACGGCCATGACGCGGCAGGAATACGCAGCGCACACCATTCAGGCGGCCGAAAAGCAGCTCATCGGAAGGCTCGCCCCAGGGGGTCTCGACCCGACGCCATTCCTTCTCTTCCAGCCCGTCGATATCATAGAGTCCCGAACCGCCGATAAGGCCGATTACAGGCTCGATTGTCACGTCTTCAGTCATGCAAAGCTGCCTTCTCGCATTGTCGCCAACAGAATGCTCAGGAACACCAGATTGACACGGTTCGCAACCTGTCAGTGTTTTCATGCGCGCTGTCATGGTTTCGATCGGCCGGTTTTGCTATAGGCTCCATCACTCAGGCTGGCGGAAGACCGGCTGGAACAGAATGTGGAGCTTGCGATGAGCGAGACCTTGGATCCGAAGACATTCGGCACCCTCATTCGTGATCATGTGCCCCATGACTCTTTTAAAGAGACAGCACGGCACTGGTTCGAGACCCTGCGCGACAGGATCTGCGCCTCCTATGAGGCGATCGAAGACGAGGCAGTCGCGAAGAACTCCCCCGTACTGCGCGACAAGACCGAGGCCGGTCGCTTCGAACGCACAGCCTGGGACAGAAGCGAAGACACGAACAGCAATCTGCATGGCAGCGGTGTCATGTCGGTCATGCGCGGACGTGTGTTCGAGAAGGTCGGCGTCAATGTCTCGACGGTCTGGGGTGAGTTCTCGCCGGAATTCCGCAAGAGCATGCCCGGTGCCGATGTCGATCCGCGCTTTTTCGCTACCGGCATCTCGCTGGTCGCCCATCCATGCAACCCGCATGTGAGCGCTGCGCATTTCAATACGCGCATGATCATCACGAGCAATGGCTGGTTTGGGGGCGGTGGCGACATCACGCCAATCTTCCCCGATAGCGAGGAAGCCAAGGCGGATGCAGCAGATTTCCACAAGACGTTTCGCGATGCCTGCATGCGTCACGACCCCGCTTATTACGAGCGGTTCAAGGCCTGGTGCGACGAGTATTTCTACCTGCATCACCGCAGTGAACCGCGCGGACTGGGCGGCATTTTCTACGACCATTTCGACAGCGGCGACGTTCAGAACGACTTTGCCTTCACCAAGGATGTCGGGCTTGCCTTCTACGAGGCCTATCCCCGCGCCGTACGTGCCCGCATGATGCAGCCCTGGACCGAAGCCGAGCGCGATGCGCAGCTCATTCGCAGAGGGCGATATGTCGAGTTCAATCTTATCCACGACCGTGGTACGGTGTTCGGGCTCAAGACTGGCGGCAATACCGAAGCCATTCTGATGAGCATGCCCCCAGAGGTGAAATGGCCCTGATCGAGGGGTCACTATTTAGCCGCAATCGTCTGGCTTAACGCCCAGGCCGGACGATCTGGCGGTAAAGGGAAAGAAGTGCGTACGAAGCTAATGCCTTTCACGGCCGGTCGATCCCTGACACGTCGTACACTACTTTCCGCCCTTGCCGCCTCCAATCTGGCCGCCATCTGCCCTGCCCGCGCCTGGGAAGACGATGAGCGCGCCGAGGCCGCGTCTTCTGCCATCGATGCCCCCAAACTGATCATCGGTGGCGGTCCGGATTCCCTGCCGGGTCAGGTAGCACCCATTCTGGCCACGGCGCTGGCGAAAGGCCTCGCCGCGCCCTCTCCGATTGCCACCCATTACGATCTCGGGCGCGATGGCGTTACCGCGGCCAATCTGTTCGACACAGTCAGTCCCGAGGCCGATGGCGGCACGACCATTCTGGCTCCTGGCGCTGCCCTGATCGCATCACTCGCCGGGGATGGGCGTGTTCATTTCGACTTTTCCCGCTGGGCCGCCCTTATCATGGCGCGCCGTCCGGTGGTCACCATTGCCCGCGCCGAACTGCACCGCACGATCCGCTCGCGCCTGAGCGGGCTTTTTCATGATCGGCCGGTGCGGCTTGCGGTTTCTCACCCAACCGGGGTCGAACTCGCGAGCCTGCTGGGACTATCGCTTCTCGGACTGCATCCCTTGCCGGTTTCCGGTTATGCAACCAAGAAGGCGGCCCTCGACGCGCTCAAGAATGGCGATGTCGATGCGGTCCAGCTGACACCGGGCCCGGGCGACGACCTGTCAGCCGATATCGCCTCGGCACCTCAGGGTATCAAGCCTATATTCTACTCTGGCCCCGTCATCCCTGGTGTGCCCGATTTCGAGGCAACCTATCTGATGGCGCGTGGCCATGCGCCGAGTGGCGCCCTGTATCAATCCTGGCTCGCTGTCGCCAATGCCGCTGCATCGGCCCTTGTGCTTGCCCTGCCCATGCTGACCCCGCCTCTGGCAGTGGCACGCTGGCGTCATGCGGCGCAGGAAGCGGTCAATGATCCTGCGCTCAAAAGCTGGAATGACAGCCAGCATCTCACAATAACGGCGGGTGCTGATGCAGCGCCGCTTCTCAATCAGCTCGAGCCTGAACTGACGGCGCTGCTGGCGCTGCGTCGCTGGATCAACAACAACCAGCCGAGATGGCGCCAGGGTCAGGAAACGCGTCCTACCTGAGTATGGAGCGCAGGGTTCAGACCCGGTTACGCGCCCGGAGCAGGATACGCACGGCGCCCTTGTTCCGCTTATGCGTATGAACAACGGCCAGAACCAGCGGGCGCAAATCACCACGCTCGAGCCAGTGAGGGAGTTCCTGGCGAATTACCCCCCCTTCCTGCCCGCTGCCCAGCCCGGTAATCACCTCGACGCACCGTATGCCCTGGGCGCTGCTGGCATGCAGGAAGTGGTGGAATTTATGGAAAGCATCCTGTGCAAAATGCCCGTGAAGATCCAGACGCTTTTGCGGCTTCATCTTGCCACTGGCGAGGGCATTCCATGACGTCGTATCTAGGCCAGGCTGTCGCCCATTGATTTCGAGCCGGTCCTGAACACGAGCGGGCCTTGAGAGCGTGGCTGCGGGCCTCAGAACCTCTCTCACCCGCAGGATCTTCTGCGTTGCTGCTTCGTCCACCGCCCCACTCTGGACCGGAGCAGCAGACAGGCCAGTCGCAACCTTCTGCACCGTGCCTCGCCTCTTGCGCGCGGACGAAAGCTGATGCCCCCGCATGGGCAGGATCGATCGGGTGAAAGCCTTCCAGAGACTTTCTTCCTCGGCACTCAGATCGCGTCGGAACACGGTTTCTCCTTACTCAAGCGCATCAGAACCCGATCCATCGCTCTTATTGCGCCTCAGGCGCCTTGAGGGGCGGCTCTGCGACAACCTGCTGGAGCGGTACACCCTGATATTTGCCGGTCAGTGTCTTGAGAAACGCCACAATATCATCCACGTCGCGCTCGGGAAGGTCAGGATAGGGCGTCTGGTATCGCGCCATTAGACGCACTGCCTGTTCCAGAGTTCCGGCGCTTCCATCGTGAAAATACGGTGCGGTCAAGGCGATATTACGCAGGTTCGGCACCTTGAACCGCTGATGATCCTCAATGGCGTGAGTAAAGCCCTCGCGCCCGGAATCGACATCAGTCAGACCAGCCTTGCGCTCGCTGAAATACGGTCCCTCGAGGCCCATAACCTCATACGCATCACCACCAACGGCAACACCGCTATGGCAACCGGAGCATCCAATGGCCTTGAATCGCTCATAACCGCGTTTTTCCTGCGCTGTAATCGCGCTGTTGTCGCCCTTCAGATAAAGATCGAACGGGCTGTCTGGTGTGATCAGGGTCTTTTCATATTCGGCAATCGCATTCGTGACAGTCTTCTGGTTGACCGCACCTGCCCCATACAGACTTGCAAAAGCCGTGCGGTATTCCGGCGCTGCAGCGATAATCGCTGCCACACCGTCCCAGTCATGGGCACCCATCTCCACCGGGTTTGTCACCGGCCCGGCGGCCTGGGCAGCCAGATCGGCTGCGCGGCCATTCCAGAACTGCGCGATACTGAACACGGCGTTATAGACGGTGGGCACATTGATCGGGCCCTTCTGGTCGTTGATCCCAGTGGCCGTGACGAGGTTATCCACGCCCCCCTTATCGAGCCCGTGGCAGCTTGCGCAATTCATCTTGCCGTCTCCAGACAGACGACGGTCGAAAAAGAGCTGACGGCCCAGTTCGGCCTTCGTCCAGTCTACCGGAACATTTTCAGGGATCGGCTGAATGACCTCACCTGCGAATTGCGGCGCGACACCGGGCGTTGCGTAGTAGCGGCGACGCTGGTCGGTGATCCATGCCAGCACGTCGCTGCGCGATTTCTCGGTCATGTACGCATGAGGGTGCATCAGCAGATAGGCAGCGGGCGGCATCCTGTTTTGCTGGATAACCTCTTCGATACGAGAAAGCTGCTCAACCGAGGGCGGCTTGCCTGCCTGAAAAGCGGCAATGATCGGATCGATACGAAAATGACGCTGCCCCGCAACCAGATCGCGCTTCATGATCTGATTGGCAAAAGGCAGTTTGAAATAGAAAGGGAGATCAGCTGTGCGCGTGTGACAGTAATCACAGCGTGCCTCTCCGAGCGCATTGAACGCAGCGAGCGCCTTGGGATCATGCCATGTCGCGCTGTTTGTTGGCAGTCGTGGCGCGCCCTGATGATCGAACCGGGTCAGAAAAGCGATTGTCCCGCCATAGGCGAGCGCAGCTGCCACAACTAGTCCCGCAATACCGTTTCTTACGAGACGTTTCTTCCTGGCAGCTTCAAACAACCGCTCTTCTCCTGATCGTAAACATAAATGCGCGCAACATGACGTTTGCGACACAGCATGTCTAAGTAATGTTTCCGATCAGATTGAACGGTTTTACCGATACAAACATAACGCAGTTATGTCGCGGCTCGCGTGACAGATATCGGCTACTCGTAGGGAGACCCGTCAAGATCACCCTCGAGATCCGGCTCCTCGTCCAGACTACGGCGGAGACGGCGTCGTGCGACAGCGACATAACGGGTATCGATATCGATCCCCACCCCTCGCACGCCAAGTTCCTGCGCGGCGACGAGGCTCGTACCAGTCCCCATAAACGGGTCCAGAAGCACCGTATTCTCATCAAAGCCGTGAAGGGTCATGCACGCTGTGGGCAGAGCCACAGGAAACGTACCGGGATGCAGGAATTTCTCGCGCTTGTGCCGCACGGTTTCATAGGGGATGAACCACGTATTGCCGCGACAGCGACGGTCCACGGCATGACGGCGGCGCGAGATATTGGTCTTGTCGGTAAAGGGAACACCCGCAGCCAGACGCTGCAATCTGACATCCCCCTTATGGGTCAGATGAAAGATATGCTCGTGATTATGATTGATGAAACGCGTCGAATTGACCGGTTTGAAATGACCGTAAGTCTTCTCTTCAATCGACACCGATTTGATCCACACAATATGGTTTTGCAGGACAAACAGGTCACGCAGCCGGGTGATCAGTTCGAAGGGCAACCAGGGCTGTGAGGATGACCCGGCAACATTGAGAAAGAACGAGCCTCCGGGCTTCAGCAGACGCGCGATCTGGGCACAGACCGTCTGCATCCAGCCGATATAATCCTGCTCGGCCAGACTGTCTTTATAGGTGCGGTAGGCAATCCCGATATTATAGGGCGGCGAGGTGACGACGATATCGACCGATGCGCTCTCCATGCGACGCATGACATTCATGGCGTCACCCCTGATCAGGGCATGACGACCTATCGCTTCTCGCCTTGCCCTGACTTTTTCCTGCGTCATCAGGCTGGCGGGTGTGGCAACAGAACGATCATGCGACCATGGCTGCGCATCTTGCCTGCCAGGCGTTCAGCGTCTTCGCCCCAGCCCGTGAACAGATCGGCATGATCAGCGCCCTTGATGTCGCTTCCGACATCCTGACCGAAGGTGAGATGCATCCAGTGCCCCTCGCCGCCATTTGCCTCAGGCAAATGGGTATCGACCCAGATCGGCGCCCCCATCGGCAGCAGGCTGCGGTCGATTGCAACAGAACGCCCGGGCGTGAGCGGCACACCCATGGCGCCCGGCGCGCCACGGTCCAGCGGGATCGTATCGACACGTTTGAAAAACACGTAGTCCGGATTCTGCTCCATGACGTCCTGCGCCCTGTCAGGATGAGCCGCAAGCCAGTTCTTGAGGCTTTGCAGCGAGACGTCCTCGGCAGCCATCTCGCCGTTTCTGACCAGAACGCGCCCGATCGGCACATAGGGCGCGCCGTTCTTGGCGGCAAAGCCGACACGACGCACCGAACCATCTGTCATGACAAGGCGACCTGAGCCCTGGATCTGCAGAAAGAACAGATCTTCAGGTGAACGCAGCCAGGCGATTTCGAGCCCACGCCCGGACAGCGCCCCATGATCGATTTCCGCCCGGGTGTAATAAGGGACGAATTTGCCGCCTTCCCACCGCCCCGTCACCCAGTCACCAGCCGTATCCCTGGTGTGGATCAGATCGTTAGGCTGCTCGTAGAGTGGGGTCTGAAACGCCTCTGTCCTGACAGACGATGCATAGATTTGCGGCTCATAATAACCGGTGAACAACGCGTCATTTGAAACGAGATAGGGCGCAAACCATTGCTCGAAATAGCTGCGCGCTGCGTCGCGCGTGTTTTCAACGCTCTGAAGCGCCGTGCAGGCTCCCTGCCACTCACCGGCAATACTGCCATTGGGAATTGTGCCCGCAGCACCGCCCAGATGGGTTTCGGGCGGCAGGCGCATGAGGCGCTGACATTCCGTGCGCAGCTGTGGCAACAGGGTCTCCGGGCTCTCGGCCGACCAGCCATCGAGCATGGCATAGGTAAGCGGCGTGAGCTGGAGTGGGGCTTCCGATTGCGGCTCGGCACAGGAGGAGAGAAGGGCAAGGCTAAGCCCAAGGGAAAGACGAGAAACTATGTTCATGGCAAACCGAGTTTGTCGTGCGTCCCGCAAGACGCAGCTTTTCTGAAGCAATGTCAGGAGGCGTTCCGGCTTCCTGACGTCACGATGTCAGGCTGCGCGTGCCGCAGCCAGATGCCAGGTCGAGGGCGGCAGACCGGGGCCGCTTTCGCTTTCGAACTGCCACAGATCCGAAAACTCGGTGACAGATTCGGTCCCGATCAAAGGCTGGCCATCGACATCGTTCAGGATACTGATCTGACGCGACACGATCTGCACATCAATCCGGGCTTTTTCATGTCCATTGATGCGACTGAAAAACGCGTCGACGATTGCGAGGCTGTTGATCCCCACGATTTCGGTGCGCTGCTTCTGCTGCGCCGCTTCGCGAGCCACAATAGCCGCGTCAAACCCGGCGAAAGCGTCTGGCGTCAGATAGGTACGCAAAGTTGCGCGATCGCCCTCTGCAAAAGCCGCCACGACAGCGCGAAAAGCCTTTTGCGTGTTTTCCAGAAAAACTTCCGACCTGAAGCCAGGCTGGGACACGGCAATCTCGCCCAGAATCTGACCCACACGCGTGGAGGGCTGGGGAATGTCGAAGCGCGCGCTCGGCTCTTCGAGCACAGGCTGAGGCACGTCGACTCTTCCCTGCCCTTGCGGCATGGGCATGGGCCCGGCAGCTTCCTGCCCACCGACATCGACCCGCCGACCAAGCACGGCGCGCAGGCGCCAGACCAGGACGAGGCTCAACAACGCAAAGATGACGATGTCGTACGGAATGTTCTCTAGGAATGACATCACGATTTCAGCTTCTTGCTATTCTTGGTCTCGAAGGGCATGCCCCCTTGGTAAAGCGGCTTCACCGACCGCACAACACCCTCACAGGGCGCCAGAGCCGGATCGTGGTCACAATCTCGCAGAAACTGACGAAGAGTTGGCGTGTGAAAGGGATCATGCTACCGGCTTGAAGGCACGAAATGCAGCCGATTTCGGCTGTGTGTAATATGACTCTGATTGCGAGGCTCCATGTCCGATACCGCCCAAAACCCGGCAACCGAGCAGGGTAACCCGCCTGCCCTGCCCCTGTCGGTCAACCTGCAATACACCAAGGATCTCTCTTTCGAGGTTCCGGCAGGCGCCGCAATTTTCGCAACCCTTCGCTCGGCACCGCAGATCTCCGTCAATATCGACGTGCAGGCCAACCGCCTTGAAGAAGCCCAGCCGGTTTTCGAAGTGGCTCTCGCCATCCGCGCCGAAGCAACGGAATCGCCCGAGAACGAAGGTGGCCAGCCTGGCCGTACCGTGTTCATTGCTGAACTGACCTATGCCGCCATCGTCACCCTGACCGATGCCCCGGCAGAACTGGTGGAGCCGATCCTGCTCGTTGAAGTGCCGCGCCTCATCTTCCCGTATGTCCGCAGCATCATCAGCGATGTCACGCGCGATGGTGGCTTCCCGCCGATCGTGCTGCAGCCGATCGATTTCGTTGCACTCTGGCAGGCCAAGCGCGCCCAGCAGTTCCCCGAGACCGCAGGCAACGCCTGAAGATACTCTCTGTCAGGCGGCAAGGCCGCCTGACAGGCTCCACCATGACGCGCGCCGGGTCATAAAGGTCAGTCACTCTGACTGAGCCGCTCCATTTGCGAGAGCGCGCCTTCGGCGGGCAGAAATCCCAACTACGCCAATCTGAAAATCGGCCGATGACTCTCTGGATACAGCTCAGCGTATCCCGAGCCTTTCAGAGGAAATCACGCGGTCCCGGCAGAGAGCCGAGCAGCAAAACGTACTGACCGGATTAGCTTGGTCAGACTCTGTCGTGTCGTTGAACCAACCCGCGGGAAGATGAAACGCTGAGAAGGCGGCGTCAGATTGCTCTTTCTCAGCTCATGGCGGAGAGGGTGGGATTCGAACCCACGGTACGCTTGCACGCACGGCGGTTTTCAAGACCGCTGCCTTCAACCACTCGGCCACCTCTCCCGCATCGCAGGAGCGAACTCTCTGCGGCAAGAGGCGCCTCTTTGCCTCTTTTCGCACGTCTGTGCAAGAGGGCTGGCAAAACCATTTTTCGAGAGAGACGCCCGAGCGAATTCAGCCGAGCAGGTGAAACCTGTCGATCAGCCACCAAAGCGTGACAATCAAGAGAACGCCCACAACCAGACAGGGCAGGATAATCGAAAACAGAAAGCTGCTTACCGTTTGCGCTGGCTCCGCAATACCTGCCTGTTCTTCCATTTCATTCGCCGTTTCATCGGCATTAAACCAGGCATCATCTTCTCTTGTCACGGCGGCTTCCTTTTTCCCTTGCTTTTGACCGCAGATAAGCAGGTTTTACTCTGAGCGAACACCCGACAAGAAATGCGCTTTACATGGCGTTCCCCGGCGGGACCATTTCGGTCAACGGCCATCGTGGCCTTGGCGCCGTTGGAATGCCGTCCTCAAGCGCCTGACCGGCACCCTGACACGCCCTGATCGTCTCAAGAGCGGCCCAGCCGACCATGACCGCATTATCCGTGCAGAACCGGAGAGGCGGTGCCACAAAAGGAATACCCGCTTCGCCAGCCAAGGCTTCGAGAGCCGTGCGAATGGCCCCATTGGCTGCGACACCGCCAGCAACAACAAGGCTCTGCGCCTCCGGGAGCAAGGCGAGCGCGTGGCGCGCCCTGTCCGCCATGACATCGCACACGCAGCGCTGGAAACTCGCAGCGATATCGGCAGCAACCGGGCGTGGCAGTGCCTCCATCCCGTAGGGGGCGATCTGTCTCGCGACCGCCGTCTTGAGGCCCGAGAATGAAAAATCACATCCCTCGCGCCCCATCAGCGGTCTTGGCAAGGCAACCGCATCAGACCGTCCCTCACGCGCCAGTTTTTCGAGGGCCGGACCACCGGGCCAACCGAGGCCAAGCATCTTTGCAACCTTGTCGAAAGCCTCACCGGCGGCATCGTCGATCGTGCCACCGAGTTTTTCGTAATTTCCGATGCCTTTCACGGCGATGCACTGACAATGGCCACCGGAGACGAGCAGCAAAAGATACGGAAATTTAATATCATGCGCGAACAGGCCCGGCAAACGTGCGGTAAGCGCATGGGCCTCTATATGATTGACCGCCAGGAACGGCCGATCCAGAGCGACGGCAAGCCCCTTTGCGTAGTTGCTGCCGACAATCAGGCCGCCGATCAGCCCCGGTCCGGTGCAGGCAGCAAAAGCCCCGATCTCGGCGAGTGCCAAACCTGACTTTTCCAGTGTTTCCGCCACGATATCGGGGAGCAGCGCCAGATGGGCACGCGCAGCGATTTCAGGCACAACGCCCCCCAGAGCCGCATGGCCGGACTGGGTATGAACCGTCTCGGCCAGAATGGCCCCCTCAGGGCTGAGAATGGCGCATGCGGTCTCATCGCAGGTCGTTTCAATCGCGAGAATGGGGGAGGTTAAGGAAAAAATCGCCATCGCCCCTGATAACCCGATGCAACGCGTGATGCGAGCCGTCTCTTTTCACGGGTCACGCGGTGGAGTAGCAAGATCAGCCATGAAACAGATGACGATGCCCGAAGCGCTCATGTCCCAGAGCCTGCAATTACAACAGGTCGCTGCCGAAGCCATGCGCCGTCAGGCCTCGCCTCATCCGCCCACCTCACGCCACTCCCTGCCCTTGCGCGTCGGCACGCGCGGGTCGCCGCTCGCCTTGGTCCAGACGCGCGCCTTCCTGACCCGCCTGACCCGCTTCTGCCCGCTTCTGCGCGACATGGGCGCGTTTCAGGAACACCCGATCAATACGACAGGTGATCAGGTGCAATCCCGCCTCCTCGCCGAGATCGGTGGCAAGGGGCTGTTCGCCAAGGAGATCCACGAGGCGCTTCTTGCCCGACAGATCGATTTTGCCGTCCACAGCCTCAAGGACCTCGAAACCACTCTTCCCGCAGGCCTGACCCTCGCCTGTACGCTCAAGCGTGAAGATGCACGCGACGTGCTGATTTTGAGCCCTGCCCTGCGCGAGAAGGCCAAGGCACTCGTTGCCGACGGACATTCTCCGCTCGATGCCCTGCCTTTTGGCGCCCATATCGGCTGCGCTTCGGTCAGACGTCAGGCCCAGCTGCTGCATCGCCGTCCCGATCTGCGCTTTGGCCTTCTGCGTGGCAATGTGCAAACCCGCCTCGACAAGCTGGCTGGCGGTGCCTGCGATGCGACATTGCTCGCTCTGGCCGGGCTGCGCCGTCTGGGCATGGAAGATCGTGCCGATCTGATTCTCGACCCAGCCCTCATGATCCCCGCTGCCGGTCAGGGCATTGTCGGCGTGACCGTGCGCGAGGAAGATCGCGAGCTGCTCGATCTGCTCTCCGCCATCGAAGATCCCGAGGCCCGCGCCGTTGCCACGGCAGAACGTGCCCTGCTGGAGGTGCTCGACGGCTCGTGCCGCACCCCGATCGGTGGTTATGCGCGCCTGCGCACCAAATCCCAGCCGGGCGGCAGGGGGCATTTCGGCGATCGTGAGCTGGTTCTGACCGGGCTTGTGGCGCGCGAGGATGGTTCGTTCCATCTCCAGCGCGAAATCTGCGGCGAGCCGACCGAGGCTCTGCGTCTGGGGCGCGAGCTGGGCCTGTCCCTGCGGGCCGATTCTCCTGACGATATCTTCCAGGATCATGGCTGACCTCTTACGACGCACGGTTCTGGTCACCCGCCCTGAGCCAGGGCTGAGCGATACTGGCCTGGCGCTGGAGCGTCTGGGGTGGGAGCCCTGCCTGGCTCCGATGCTCAGGGTTCACCCCCTGCCCATGAAGCCGTCAGGAGCGGTCGACCGGGTGGTCATAACGAGTGGTCAGAGCCTTAAGGCGTTACAGGCAGCCCTTCCCTTTACAACCCCCCTCACCGCGGTCGGCGCGCGCACGGCTGAGCGCGCCAGAACACTGGGCTTTACCAATGTCGATCACGCCGAGGGCACGGCACACTCTCTGGTTGGCCATCTCGGCAAGGCCGGCAGACGCAACAGGGTGCTGCTTGCCACAGGTGAGAAACTTGGCGGCGAGCTTGCGATCCAGCTCAGGATGAATGGCTGGCATGTCACACGCCGTGTCGTTTATCGCACCGAGGCGACCGGCGCCCTCACCCCGGCAGCACGCAGCCTGATCGAACAGGAACGCGTGGCGGCGATCCTGTTTTATTCAGCGGCCACGGCACGCGCCTTTCTCGATGCTTTCGGCGCGGAGCGTGGGCTGCTAGGTTCGGTTCGCGCTCTGGCGCTTTCTCCCGCCATCGGCAGAACGCTTGACACAGCCCCCTTCAGCCAGATCGCCATCGCCCCTCGTCCGGAACAACAAGCCCTTCTCGCTCTTCTCGGCCCTCTTCCGACAAGCGACACAGATATTGCAGGGAGGCAAATCGCGCCTTGAATTACCGCCACGCCTATCACGCGGGCAATTTTGCCGACATGATGAAGCACGGGCTGATGCTCGTCATCCTGCGCCACCTTCTGCGCAAGCCAGCTGGCTTCTGCGTGCTCGACACACATTCCGGCTGCGGCGTTTATGATCTCGATTCAATCGAGGCCCAGAAGACCGGCGAATGGCGCGATGGTATTGGCCGGTTCGAGACAATCCCGGAGGGGCCGGAGGAACTGGTCGATTACCTGACCAGCATCGAGGCACTCGGCGCGCCTGCCCGCTATCCGGGCTCACCAAGCCTCATTGCGTCGCTGCTGCGTCCGCAGGATCGACTGATTTGCTGCGAATTGCATCCGGAAGATGCGGCGACCCTCAGGCGCAATTTCCGTCAGCAGAGCCAGGTTGCCGTGCATGAGCGTGATGGCTATGGCGCGCTCAAGGCCTTTCTGCCGCCGCGTGACCTCAAACGCGGCCTGATCCTGATAGACCCGCCTTTTGAACAGGGCGATGAATTCGCAAGGCTGGCTGACGCAATCCAGACGAGCCGCAAGCTCTTCCCGATGGGCATTGTCGCAGCATGGTATCCCATCAAGCATCGTGCACCGGTGCGGCAATTCCACGACTCACTGCGCGATGCCGGCCTGCGTGATCTGCTCGATTGCAGCCTGCTGCTGCGCACCCCCACCGATCCGACACGTCTGAATGGCTGCGGGCTGCTGGTGGCTTCTCCTCCCTATCGCTTTGAAGAACAGGCCCAGACCCTGCTCGACGCGCTTCTGCCGGTCCTTGCGCCCGTTGGAAAAGGCAGCGTTGAAATCAGACGGATCGTGGAAGAATGATGTCAGCCAACGTCCCCCATATTGCCGTTATCGGGGCCGGGGCCTGGGGCATCGCCCTTGCCTGTGCTGCGTCACGAACCGGAGCCCGTGTCTCGCTCTGGTCTCGCTCGCCTGTCCCCGCAGGGTGCCGCGCCCTGCCCCGCCTTCCAGCCGTGACTTTGCCCGATACGGTCGAGCTGGTCACAACACTTCCCGAGCATGCCGATCTCATGCTCATCGTCGTGCCCATGCAGACCCTGAGGGAAATCGCACCAAAACTTCCGGGAAACGCGCCGCTCATTGCCTGCTGCAAGGGGCTTGAGCTTGGCACTGGCGCCCTGCCGCTGGATATCCTTGCCGAAACACAGCCCGGGCGGTCCTGCGCTGTTCTCTCCGGGCCCAATTTTGCAATCGAGGTTGCCAGGGGAGCACCGGCGGCCGCGACGATCGCGGCTGAGTCGCTGGACGACGCCCATCGCTATGTCTCGATGCTTTCTTCCCCTCATTTCAGACTCTATGCGAGCGATGATCCGATCGGCGTGCAGATAGCAGGCGCCGCCAAAAATGTTGTGGCGATCGGGGCGGGCATCGCTATCGGGGCAGGACTGGGCGAGAATGCCCGCGCCGCCCTGATCACCCGTGCCATCGTCGAGATCGGGCGCCTGGCATCTGCCATGGGGGGGCGCGCTGCAACGATTGCCGGGCTGAGCGGTCTGGGCGATCTCATTCTGACCTGCACCGGAGCGGGCTCGCGCAATTACAGTCTCGGGCTCGAACTCGGTCAGGGGGCCACCCTCGCCGACATCCTGAAAACACGCAGCACTGTCGCTGAAGGGGTAGCTACCGCCCCGGCTCTCGCCGCCACGGCCACAAAGCTGGGGATCTCGATGCCGGTCGTCGAGACCGTTTCCGCCTTTCTGGATGGCGCCATAGATCTCGCCCAGGCAAGGAAACTGCTCCTCGAACGGCCGATCACGGTCGAATGAAAAGAAGCCGAAAAGGACTAGACCATGTGGATGCGTAATGAGGCCATGCGCCGTTTCGTAAGCCGGAACCGTTTCGTGCGTTTCCTCACCTTCGGTGTGCATAGTGCCATGCAGATGCGCCTGCTGAGCGGGCACAAGCACCCGGTTACCTTGCGACGCCTCAGCAAGGCCCGTGCGGGCACGGATTCTCTTCTGAGCAGTGACGAGGCCTTCGTGCTTCATGAACTGGCTCAGGCCCAGTCTGTCTATGAGGGCGATCTGGCCGAATTCGGCGTCTATCGTGGCGCGTCGGCAGAGCTTCTCTGCATGGTCAAGGCGCATCGCACGTTGCATCTCTTCGACACGTTCGAGGGCCTGCCCGACCCCAAGGGGAAGGAAGGCAAGGTTTTCATCAAGGGCGAATTCTGCGGCACGCTTGAGAGCGTCAAACGCAAGCTGGCAGGCTATGAGAATGTGGCCTTCCACCCCGGTTTCTTCCCGGATTCAGCCGCTGATCTGGGCGAGGAGCGCTACAGCTTCGTGCATCTCGACGTCGATCTTTATGAGGCAACACTGGCGGGCCTCGCCTATTTCTACCCGCGTATGATTCCGGGTGGCATCATCCTGACTCATGATTATTCGATCATCGATGGTGTTTCACAGGCCTTTGCGGAATTCCTTGCCGACAAGCCGGAGCATGTCATCGAGTTGCCGACCACCCAGGCCATGATCATACGCAGCGCACAGTCGTCTCACTGATGGCCGGATCTTTGGCCTGACGGCCCCTCCTCCTGCGGGCCGTCCCATGCCGGTCGGTCAGGCGGGCTCCCCGTCAGCCGAACCAGCGTCGCAACAGATGCGGCCAGAAATAGGGGGCTCGGCCATCATGGCCAAAATAGGCCAGCCGGGCTTCATGAAGATGAACGCGCCCAAACGCTTCGGCCCTTATCAGAAACAGCGTGACGGCGGCCCCGGCAAAAGGGCCGCATAGATACACCCAGAAATCCTGCCAGGCACCACTGAACAGGGCTGGTCCGACGCTTCGGGCGAGATTGGTGCTGTCTCCTGAAAGCCAGGCCTCAAAAGGATTCAGCACGAAAAATACCGGCCCGGTCATCCAGGCAGCAAAGGGACGCAGTGTCTGGCGCGCGCCACAGGTCAACACCACTGCCACCAGAATGGCCGTTGTGCATATCTCACCGATAAAAGCCCACCAGGATGGCGCCAGCGGCCACGGTATTGTCGCTGCGAAGTGGTCAGCTGCACACCACTGCCCCCAGCGAGGCCAGATCAGCCCGCTGGCAGCGACAAGCGCGGCGCCAAGAACAGCGCCAGCAAGCTGCGCAAACATGTAGAAGAGCATATCCGTCACCGCCAGCCGCTTGCCGAGACAAAAAGCCAGACTGATTGACGGGCTCATATGCGCGCCGCTGACACGACCGAAAGGCGACAGGGCCGCCAATGTCGCGCTGAGACCGAAAACGAGACCTTCAAGCGCTGTCAGAAGGTTGGGCCAGTGTGCCAGCGCCTTCGCGACGGGACTGAGCGGTGAGCCGATGGCAACATTGCTGCAGATACCACCGATCAACAGCAGCGCCGTCGCCCAGAATTCACAGATATAAAGCCTCGGGTGCAGTGCATGGCCCGGTGCCGGCAGGCCCGAAAGCGGCCTGTCTTCGGGGTGCGGATAGAGCGCGTGCGGTCGCTGTTCAGCTACCGGGTGTTCTCCCATGACCCTGACTTACTCCCAGCTGTTATCACCTGTTACGCCCCAGGCTGCTCAGCCCGGTAGAGGCAGTAACTGAACAAGCAGGCGTCAGGCTGCAACAAACAGCCCCGTGATGGCCGCGCTCATGAGGTTGGACAACGTGCCCGCAATCACGCAGCGCGACGCAATGGTGGCGATCTCGGTACGGCGCTCGGGCGCGACGCTGCCGAACCCGCCAATAAGGATGCCGACACTCGAAAAATTCGAGAAACCGCACAAGGCGACAGAGACGATAGCCAGATCGTGCCCGGAAAGGGTATGGGCATGAATGAGCGGCGAGAGGCTCACATAGGCCACAAATTCATTGAAGGCGATTTTCTGCCCCAGAAAACCGCCAATCAGCGACGCCTCTGACCAGGGGATGCCGATCAGCCAGGCAAGAGGGGCCATCAACGTGCCAAGAAGGGTCGAGAGACTGAGCCCAGGCAAATGCACCAGAGACCCGAGCCCGTGCAGCAACCCATCGAGCAATGCTGTGATACCCACAAAAGCAACCAGCACTGCCCCGACCGCAAAAGCGACCCGGGCGCCACTCATGGCTCCCTCTGCAAGCGCATCGAAAACACCACTGGTTTCCAGCACAGCCCTGGGCATGGGTTCGTGCCCGGCATGGGCGTCTTCCGGCGTCGGCCAGAGCAGCTTGGAAAAAAGCAGCCCTCCCGGAATGGCCATGAAAGATGCTGCCAGCAGATAATGCATTGGTACACCAAGCCCGGCATAACCGGCCAGCACCGAGCCTGAGACCGATGCCGTGCCGGAACTCATGATGGTAAAAAGCTCGGAGCGTCGCAGCTTTCCCATATAGGGGCGCAAGACGACCGGCATCTCGCTCTGGCCGAGAAACACCGTCATGACGGCCGAAAAGGATTCCAGCGCGCTTGTACCAAGCAGACGGCGCAGCCCCTGCCCCACCGCACGCGCAATGGCCTGCATGACGCCCCAATGATAAAGCAGGGCGATGATGGCAGAGACATAAACGATGGCGGGCAGCACCTGAAACGCGAAGACAAAGCTGTCCTGACCGAAAAGCGTCTCCATTTTCGGGCTGACCAGACCGCCGAAAAGAAAATGCGTGCCAACCTGACCATAGGACAGAACATCTCCCACCCCATCTGCCAGCATCCCGAAGAATCGACGCCCCCAGGGCACAAAAAGCGCCAGCGCACCGATCGCACATTGCAGCGCGAGGGCTATGGCTGCCTGTCGGTAATCGATGGCTTTGCGATTGCTCGACAAAAGAACACCCAGCGCCACGAGCACCGCAATACCGATCACACCGCGCAGCGACATCAATGCGCCTTCATTCTCTGACTGTTTCCGCCCGGGTATCGATCCCGAAACGGAAAACCTCTTTGTTAACAACGCCCTGGAACGCCACTTCCCTGGCGAGCGGGACGTACCGTTGGCGAAACGGAAAGACACACTCTGTCGGGATGCTTGCGTAGTGTCCAGTGGAAAGCCACATTGAAGATCCGGCTTACGACACGGCGCGACGGAATATCATGACCAGCAGCTTCTACGATCTCGACATCCCGGCCCTCTGCGGCGAACCCATTTCAATGGCAGATTTCAAGGGCAAGGTCGTCCTGATCGCCAACACGGCCTCGAAATGCGGTTTTACACCGCAATATGAGGGGCTTCAGCATCTCTGGAGCCATTATGGCAAGAACGGCCTGGTCGTACTTGGAGTGCCGAGCAATGATTTCGGACAGCAGGAGCCCGGCACGGCCTCCGAGATCCAGACCAGCTGCTCACGCAATTACGGGGTCAGCTTTCCCATGGCCGCGAAGTCGCATGTGAAGGGCAAGGACGCTATCCCGCTCTTTCGCTGGCTTGCCGAGCAAGGGGGAATGCTGTCTCTGCCACGCTGGAATTTCTACAAATATGTCGTGTCACGAGATGGCAAGCTGACCAGCTGGTTCACGCCCCTGACGTCGCCCGATTCAGGCCGGATGAAAGCCTCGATCCAGCGCGCCATGATGGATCGCTGAACGCAAAAGGCAGCCAAGGGCGCGCCCTTTCAGCCCTGGCGCTCAAGCGCCAGCTTGAGGCCGAACGCCACAAAAATACCCCCTGTCGCACGGTCCAGCGTCTTGACGATGGAAGGGCGCGACAGGAAGGCGCCCAAAGGCGCCGTCATGACAATGAGCAGCGAGAACCAGCTCAAGGTCAGCAGCACCTGAATACCCGCCAGCAGTAGCGAGAACGTCACCACATTGGCTTCATGCGGGATGAATTGCGGCAGAAAGGTAATGAAGAAAATGCCAACCTTGGGGTTCAGGAGGTTGGTCAGCAGGCCCTGACGGAAGCATTGCGCGCCCGACAGACGATTGACACGCCCCCCTGATTCGACCGCCTGAGCGGCCGTGCGAGGGCATATCAGCAGGCGCAGACCAATCCAGAAAAGATAGAGAGCGCCAACCCATTTGACGATCAGAAAGCCGATCGTCGATGCTGCGAGCAGTGCTGTCAGACCAAAAGCCGCGCCCAGCCCCCAAACGAAAAGCCCGAGTGTGATGCCAAGCGCTGCACAAAAACCGGTGCGCACACCTGACACGGTGCTGGTGCGCAGCACGAAGGCGGTATCGAGACCCGGCACCAGTGTGAAGACACCCGCAGCGAGAACAAAACTCGTCAGAGAAAGAATGATGGGGCTCATATCCGTGTGCCTCGATAGCTCTGGTGCAGAAAAGCGCGCTGCTCGCGTTATGCGCTGAATCTCACCGTTTGCACCTGCTGGCACAAATAAGGAGACCCGGCATTCCGGCAACCGCCCTGGCGCAGTGCTTTCTGCCAGAGAGCTAACAGGATCGCAATTTCCACGATCAGCCCGTATCGGGAACGCATACTGGCCAGGTCGCCTTACAGTGAGGCGTCTGGAGAGGACGTTTTGACGCGTGTCCGTGAAAAAACCTGACCTGCGAAGTGAACAAAAGGCAGAGAGACGCAAAACCGCCATAATCTACCGTGATTTACAAACTCCTGAGGACGCGCGGTTTTCCGAGCTGCAGCCTCGTCTTTCCAAAATGCAACAAGCCTGTGCCTGGCCATGGCACATCGCCTCGCTTGCGTCTAAACAGGCGCGCTCCTGATGTTTGTTTTTCGACTGGAAGCCCGGAATGCTCCGTAACCTGATCACCGTTGGTGGTTGGACCATGCTGTCCCGTATCCTTGGTCTGGTGCGCGACCAGCTTCTTGCGGCGTTTCTCGGTGCTGGCCCGGTTCAGGACGCCTATCAGATCGCATTTCGCCTTCCCAACATGTTTCGCCGCCTCTTCGGCGAAGGGGCCTTCAATGCGGCTTTCGTCCCGCTTTTCACCGAGCGCCTGACCACAAGGGGCGAAGAGGATGCAACGCGTTTCGCATCCCAGGCACTGGGGTGCCTGAGCGCCTGGCTGCTTGGTGTGACCATCCTGGGCGAGGTCTTCATGCCCTGGATCATCGAACTGATTGCGCCGGGTTTCGATCATGGTGGCGGGCGTTTCGAGCTGGCGGTTCACCTGACACGCATCACTTTTCCCTATCTTCTGCTGATCTGTACCGCAGCGCTCGTGGCGGGGGTACTGAACGGGCTGCATCGTTTTTCGATGGCTGCCGGGGCCTATGTGTCGTTCAATATCGTCGGCATAGCCGCCATTCTGCTTGGCGCACTGGTCTTTAACGATACCGCCACCTGGACGGCTATCGGCATCACGTTTTCCGGTTTCGTGCAGCTTGGGCTACTTCTCTGGTCGGTCCGGCGCGCGGGAATGCGTCTTTCCCTGCCGAGACCGCGCCTGACCCCCGAAATGCGCGACATGCTCCGCCGCCTCTGGCCCGGGCTTGTCGGCTCGGGCGCGACACAGCTCAATCTGACCGTCGATACGCTCATTTCAACGCTTCTGCCTGCCGGGTCGATCTCGTGGCTGTATTTTGCCGACCGCGTGAATCAACTGCCGCTTGGCGTGCTGGGAGCTGCTGCGGGCACGACGCTCCTTCCGGTTCTGACCCGTCACGTTGCTGCCGGTGACAACAAGGGAGGGCAGCAAACGCTCAACCGCGCCATCGACTATGCGGCAATTCTCACCTTCCCCGCCTGTTTCGGCCTTCTGGCTCTGGCACCTGAAATCATGGCAACGCTTTTCGGCTACGGGAAATTCACCACAGAAGATGCCCTGTCTTCGGCGCAGTCGCTGCGCGCCTATGCACTGGGCCTGCCCGCCTTCATCATGATCAAGGTGTTGTCCCCCGGGTTTTTCGCCCATGGCGACACCAGAACGCCAGTCAAGATCGGCTTCATCACCATAGCGCTCAATCTTGCACTCAATCTGATGCTCTATCGTCCGCTGGCCCATGTCGGGCCACCGCTTGCCAGCACCATCGCAGCACTCGTCAATCTCGGCTTTCTGGCTGTCATCCTGCACAGACGCGATGTGTTCTGCCCTGATCGGGCGCTGATGCAGCGCCTGCTGCGCGTCATGGCGGCATCGCTGCTGATGGCCGTTGTGACCCTTGCGCTCACACGCTTCCTCGCCCCCGGTCTCGTGATGTGGCATGGACTGATCCGGGCGGCCATGCTGGGTCTGATGATGGGGCTTGCGGGTATCGTCTATCTGGTGGCGCTCTGGGCGTTCGGCATCAGCCAGCCCCAACGCCTGCTGAACCGCCTGCTGCGGCGCAAACGGGGCGCGCAGCCGTGATACGCCTGCAGCGCGCACCCATTTCCTGACCATATCGTCAAGCGTTGCGAAATTATCATGGCTAGGGTGACATCGCCCCCCGGGCCATGACAGGGTGTTCACAGCCGGGCGCAGGGCCGCTAGAATTCCGCTCATGTGGCGAGTTTCCCCCTCATGACGACCCCGGAGATTACCGGCATTATCCCATCTTCCGAGGGCGCAACCCCGGCGATGGCGCAATGGTTCGCGCTTAAGGCGCAGGAACCCGATGCCCTTCTGTTTTTCCGTATGGGCGATTTTTACGAGCTGTTTTTTGCCGATGCCGAAACCGCCGCCATGGCGCTCGATATCAGCCTCACCACGCGCGGCAAGCATAACGAAACCCCTATTCCGATGTGTGGCGTGCCGGTCGCCGCTGCTCCGGCCTATCTCGCAAGGCTGATACGCCGCGGTTTTCGCGTGGCAGTGGCCGAACAGACCGAGCAGGCAAGAAAGCCGGGCGAGCCTCCCCAGAAAGGCCCACTCGCCCGCGCCATCGTGCGCCTGGTGACCCCCGGCACACTGACAGAGGAAGAACTGCTTGAGGCGGGTCGTCAGAACCTGCTTCTCGCTCTGGCAACCCCTGCAAAAAAAACGCGAGGCTCTGCACCCTGCGGGGCGGCCTGGATCGATATCTCGACGGGGTCTTTCGAAACAGCCGCGCTCTCGCAGAACCAGGTCGAGGAATTGCTCGCACGGCTCGACCCATCCGAAATTCTCGCCGATCCCGCGCTGGTGCCTGACCCGTTTTCTGCCCGTGTCGCCCCCAGCATCACCCTGCCCGGGCTAGAGACTGCCCGATCGCGCATGGCCCAGGCTTTCGATGTCGCGCAGATCAGCATACTGGGCGATTTCACCGACGAGGAAATCCGCGCCGGTGCCCTGATTCTGGATTATGTCAGACGCAGCCAGGCAGGCACGATGCCCCGCATCGCACGCCCCCTGCGCCGGGACGATTCGGAAACGCTTGGCCTCGATCCGGCAACACGCGCCAGCCTCGATCTGGTTCAGGCGCGGGACGGCACCACCACCCACACGCTTCTTGCCTCGGTCGATCGCTGCGCAAGCGCGGCGGGCCAGCGGCTTCTGGCGCAATGGATTGCTGCCCCCTCAACCGACCTGACACTGATCCAGGGGCGTCAGGCCGCCTGGCGCTGGATTGCGGGGCAGCCAGGGCTGATCGAAACCCTGACACCTCTTCTCAAGAAAGCGCCCGATCTCGCCCGGGCGCTCGGTCGCCTCTCGACCGGTCGCGGTCTTCCACGTGATCTGGCAGCGACGCGCGATCTGCTTCAGGCTGCCGATGCCCTTGTTGCGGTACTGGAGCCGCTCTGTAACGAGTCCACACCGCCCCTTATCCGCTCGCTTTTCGCCGGTCTTTATGGCCGCGCCGATGCGTTGCTGGACACGCTGGAAAAAGCGCTGGCCGAGAGCCTGCCAGCCCGCATCGAGGATGGTGGCACCATCGCGACCGGCTTTGATGCCGATCTTGACCGCTATCGTGGCCTGCGCGACGACAGCAAACGCACGCTTGCCGCCATGCAGCAGCGCTATGCCGAGCAGTTCAATGTCGCGACACTCAAGATCAAGCATCACGCACAGCTCGGCTACATCATAGAAACCTCGGCGCTGCACGGCGCAAAGCTGCGCGATCGGCCTGAGCTTTCCTTCCGTCAGGGAACGGCCAATCTGGTTCGGTTCACCACTGACGAACTCCTCGAACTCGACCGCGCCATTCTCGAAGCCGCTGACCGGGCATCGGCCACCGAGCGTCGCCTGTTTGCTGCCCTCGTCGCCCAAACCGTTTCTCACCCCGCCCTACCCGAGCTCGCTGCGCTCTTCGCCACGGCCGACGTGCTGACCGGCTGCGCAAAACTGGCCCAGGGCGGTTCGTGGTGCAGCCCGCAGATGACGCAGGACCAGGAGTTCGAGCTCAAATCCTGCCGTCACCCGGTGGTTGAGGCCGCTCTGGGGCGCGCCACGCGCTTCATCCCCAATGACTGCTCCCTCCCCCCCTCACAGCGTGTCATGTTACTGACGGGGCCAAACATGGCGGGCAAATCGACCTTCCTGCGTCAGACGGCTCTGGCCGTCATTCTGGCGCAGGCCGGGCTGCCCGTTCCGGCGGAAAAAGCGCGAATCGGTATTGTCGACCGGCTGTTTTCCCGTGTCGGCGCCGCCGATGATCTGGCAAGAGGTCGCTCGACCTTCATGGTCGAGATGACCGAAACCGCCGCCATCCTCCGCCAGGCAGGGCCGCGCTCCCTGGTCGTTGTCGATGAGATCGGTCGCGGCACATCGACCCTCGATGGTCTTGCCATTGCCTGGGCAACGCTCGAGGCGCTGCACTCCCAGCTCGGGTCGCGGACGATTTTCGCGACCCATTTCCACGAGCTTTGCAGCCTGTCTGATTCGATGCCACGCCTGACGCCCTATACGATGGCCGTGCGCGAATGGCAGGGCGACGTCGTGTTCCAGCATGAAGTCCGCAAAGGCTCTGCCCGGAAAAGCTGGGGCGTGCATGTTGCCCAGCTTGCCGGTGTGCCCATGCCCGTGGTGCAGCGTGCCACGCGCCTGCTTGCCGCACTCGAGCGCGATCAGGGCAAAAGCGTGCCGCAACTGCCCTTGTTCGAGACGATCGCCTCGCCGCCAGACGAGCCGGACTGCCTGCGCGAAGCCCTTGAGGCGCTCGACCCCGACTCGCTTTCACCCAAGGCTGCGCTCGAAGCGCTTTATGCGTTACGCAAACTTGCGCTTGAAACAAAGAACGATTTGACCTGATGATGGTCATTCCTGGTTTTCTGCAACGCCCCCATAGTTACGGATCTTAATGCGCGAACCGATCTCCCTCCAAGAAACCGACATGCAGGCCGCCCTTGCCGCAGCACTCGACCGTGCGCGTCAGGCAGATGGCACTGTATCGCGCGAGGATGCCGTTAGTATTTTCCGCCGCCATATCGGACGTCACCAGGGCGAGATCCGTCGTCTGTTCGAAGGGCGCCAGCTCAAGGGCATCGCAGCGGCATCGACACTCGCCCAGTTGATGGATGGCGCCATAGCAAGCCTGTTCGCGCTGGCGCGCATCATGACCAGGGCACCTGATTCAGGACTATGCCTCTGCGCGACCGGGGGATTCGGCGCCGGGCTTCTGGCACCCTATAGCGACATCGACCTTCTGTTTCTGACAGGCGAGAACCCCGCCCCCGAGACCACCGCCCAGGTGGAATACATGCTCTATTTCCTGTGGGATCTGGGCGTACGGGTCGGCCATGCCACACGATCGATTGAAGGTTGTCTTGAAGCCGCGCGCGAAGACCTGACCATACGCACCACGCTGCTCGATGCCCGGTGTATTGTGGGTGATGACACGCTTTTTGCCGATTTCGGCGTCCGCTTCAGCAAGCGTGAGGAAGCAGCACTCTCTTTTATCCATGACAAGATCGATGAGCGCGAGAAACGTCATAAACGGTTCGGCGACAACCCTTACATGGTTGAGCCGAACATCAAGGAAGGGCGCGGCGGCCTGCGCGACCTGCAAACCCTGAACTGGATGACCAGGGTTCTGCAAGACAATGACGGTCTGAACCCGGCATCGACACTCAAACCTCACGAACCTGCTTTCACCACTCTGGGTCTTCTGACCGAACAGGAAGCCAACCGCGCCAGACGCGCCTGGAACTTCCTCTGGACCATCAGGCTCCATCTTCATTACATCGCCGGTCGCGCCGATGAACGTCTCGCTTTTGACGTGCAGCCCGTCATTGGTGGCCGCATGGGCTATGCGGGCCATGGGCGCCAGCAGGGCGTCGAGCGCTTCATGCGTCATTATTTCCTCACCACGCGTGAGGTGATGCGCCTGAGCCGAATTCTCGAACCCAGCATCATGCAGCGCCTTCAGGGGCCAATTCGTGAAGCCCCCTATCACGGCCCCAGTCTGAGCGCGGAAGACGCCACTCATTTCCGTCTGATCAACGAGCAGATCGCCCCCGCTGATGCGGCCTGCTTCGACAGCGAGCCCCGCCTGATGGTGAAGATGCTCGATGCCGCCTTTCGCGAAAATCTGGTTCTTCACCCCACGGCCATTCAGCAACTCATCCGCAATGAGCGCCGCATTGCCTCGCTGCGCGAAGACCCGCTCACCATGCAGGTCTTTCTCGCCCTGCTGATGCAGCCCACGGAAATGAACCGCGAGCATGCCCGCCCGAGCGGGGCGGACTGGCTGACCATTCTCAACGATACCGGTTTTCTGGGGGCGCTGCTGCCAGACTGGTCACGTATCGTCGGCCAGATGCAGTTCGACACCTATCACATCTATACGGTCGACGAGCATAATATCGAGGCCGTGCGCATGCTCGGCTGGATCGAAGCGGGCGCCATGGCCGATGAGATCCCGCTTGTCTACGAACTGGCACGTGACATGCAGTCGCGCCGTGCCATGTATGTCGCGACACTGCTTCACGACATCGCCAAGGGGCGTGGGGGCGATCATTCTGTGCTAGGTGCCGAAGTTGCCCAGCAGGTCTGCCCGCAACTCGGCCTCGATGCCGAAGAGACGGAAACGGTATCCTGGCTGATTCTGCATCACCTCCTGCTCAGCCAGACCGCCTTCCGGCGTGATATCGACGATCCGCGCACCATTCTCGATCTTGCTGATATCATCCAGTCGCCAGAGCGCCTGCGCCTGCTTCTGCTGCTGACGATCGCCGATATGCGCGCTGTCAGCCCCAATGTCTGGAATGCCTGGAAAGCCACGCTGCTGCGGGAGCTTTATTCACGCGTTGCCGAGGTGCTTGAGGGCGGCCTTGCCGCAACAGAACGCGACGAGCGTGTGAGCCATGCCAAGGAACTCGTCCGTGACGGTCTCGTCCAGCAGGGTATCGCAGACGAACAGGCCGACCATTTTCTATCACTCGGCTATGCAGGCTATTGGCTCGGTTTTGACGCCGACACCCATATCCGCCACGCCCGACTGGTGCTGGACTCAGAAGTCCATTCAGCTCCTCTCACCATTGAGGCGACGCCGATCCCTCAGCGCGACGTGACGGAAATCACGATTTTCAGCGCCGATCATTCCGGGCTCTTCTCGCAGATCGCAGGCGGGCTTGCCGTGGCGGGCGCCTCCATTGTGGATGCGCGCATCCACACGCTCAGCGACGGCATGGCCCTCGATACATTCTGGGTGCAGGACGGCAATGGCCGCGCTTTCGAGACACCGCTGCAACTTGCCCGACTGAACAGTCTGATCGAACAGGCGCTCTCAAGCCGCCTCGCCATCGGCGACGAACTCGGGCGTCTGTCAGATCAGCGCACAGCACGGCGCATGCGGGCCATTCATGTACCGTCACGCGTGGTGATCGATAATCGTGCCTCTGAACGACATACGATCATCGAGATAAACGGACGCGATCGCCCCGGCCTGCTTTATGACATCACCCGCACGATCAGCGAACAGTCATTGCAGATTTCCTCGGCCCATATCACGACCTATGGAATGCGCGCCGTCGACGTTTTCTATGTGCGCGACCTGGTCGGGCTGAAGGTCACATCAGACAGCCGCATGGCCGAGATCCGCACGGCGCTTATTGCCACGCTGAGCGGAGACGACACGAACCACCCGTCAAAGCCCGTCGCAGCCTGATCTTTCCCGCAGGGCCTCTGCAACACGAGCGATCACCGGGGGCCATGCCTGAGCCGGGGGCAGCAACCCCTCGGGCCTGAAAATGCGTATCTGCTGATACCAGTCAGGCCCCTGCCAGCGCCAGTCTCCACCCTCACGGTCGAGCAGCCAGAGCGGCACGCCCATAGCCCCGGCCAGATGGGCCAGCATGGTATCAACCCCTATCACCCTCTCGCAGCGCGCCAAGGCATGCGCTGTCTCGACGAGGGTTGCGCCCCCCCCCGACATCATGCCTTCAGGTGCTGCGCCCTGCTGAAGGCTGACGAAAACCAGATCCGGCACGGTCAGGAGCGGCGCGAGCAATTCCGGGTCGAGTGACCGTCTGGCGTCGAAGCGATACGTCGCGCTGCCCGCATGGAAAACACCAATCCTGCCTACCTCCCGAATGGAGCCAAAATCGAGATAGGGCGACGGATCGATGTGAGTGACACCCAGAAGGGCTGGCAGACTCAGCAGGGAGCAAGCGAGAGACGCCTCGCCTTCAAGCACGACCCGCCCCGACTGGAGCAGCGGCGTCATGACCGGCATGAAGTCGAGCAAGGACAGGATCTGCTCTGGCAGGTTCAGCAAAAGCGGTGCCCGGCGCGCGGCCTCTGGCAGAAAACGCAGAAACTGGATCATATCGCCCACGCCCTGCTCGGCATCGACCCGCACACGCAAATCCGTGGTCTCGCCCAGCCACGGTGTCGCGAAAGGCGCCAGACCCAGCACCTCCCGGCGCGATTCAAAGAGCGTCCATCCTTCGGCAAAGTTACCTGAAGCAAGGGCAAGCATGGAGAGGTTGAAGCCTGCCTGCGCCGATAGCGCCCCGCCCCCCTGCATAACGGCACGAAAAACCGTTTCTGCCTCATCGCGCCGGCCCGTCTCGGCCAGTAGCGTGGCCCGGTTGACTGCCACGACGCAATCTTCCGGCGCCAGCCCCACCGCTTGGGCGAAGGCCGCATCGGCCTTGGTGAAAAGACCCAGCGCCTGACAAACGAGACCGAGATTGTTCAGCGTCCAGGCACTCGGCGTTGCAAGGGTGACCGCTTTTTCGAGCGCCACCAGAGCAGCCTGCATCTCGCCATTCTCGAAGAAGGCCGCGCCAAGATTGGCGAAAGCCGCGGCGTCCTGAGGGCAGAGCGCCGCAAGCGCCTGAAAAGCCCCGATTGCCGCACCAAAACGGCGCTCAGCCATGAGAAATGTCCCATGGCGCATCAGGAGCGGCACAGGCTCTCTGGCGAGTGAGAGCGCTTCGGCAAAAACCGACGCTGCTTCATCCTCCTGCCCGCTTCGATAGAGCAGTTCTGAAAGAAAGGCTTTTGCCCTGAACTCGCGCGGCTCGAGCAACAGCACAACTCGACAGGCGGCCAGAGCCTCACGCAGATGCCCCGCCTCATCGAGGGCCGCAGCGAGCGTCAGATGAAACTGGGCCTTCTCATGATCGCCTTTGGCCAGAGTGAGCGCGTGCGCCACGGAAGCAATGGCAATGCGAGGCTGATTTGTATGGCGGGCAACACAAGCCAGACCGTGCCAGGCCGCTCCACAATCCGGGGCCTCGGCAAGAACCGCACGAAACAGAGCCTCCGCCTGAACGGAGTCGCCTCCTGCAAGATGGGCCAGAGCGGTATTGATGCGCGAGGTATAGACAGTCATCCACCGATCATGACGGCTCGCGAACGGGCTTACAACCGAGCCGCATCTTCCCTCTGCTCACAGGACAAGGCCAAAGCGCGGGCCAATCCATGTGACCGCCAGATAGAGCGTGATGGTCAGCAGACAGCCGAGGCCGAGAGCGGGCCAGAACCCGAGACCATGGCGCAGCAAGGCTGGGATGAGCAGAAACATCGGCAAGGAGGGCAGCACATACCAGAAGGTTGCGCCGGCATGATTGGCCATGTTCCCTGCATCGGGTTTTTCAACCCAAAGCCAGATCATGCCCATGACCGACACGAGAGGCAGCGAGGCGATCAAGGCGCCAAAGCCGGGATAACGGCGCGCCAGAGTCGACGCGACAGCGATCAGCACGCCAGAGACGGCCGATTTGAGAGCAAGGGCGAGCATCACAGACCTTGTGTGAAGGAGAGAGACAAAAAGGGCAGCCCCCGCGCACAAGACACGACAAAGCGTTCAAAAAACCCCTCGGGAAGCGCAGTCAATCTTGCACGGGGTCCGAATGGGCTTACAAGGAGGCATGGTCGCTTTTCTTCCCAAGCTGCGTCGGTCCGCCTGTTGCACAGCGCTTTTCACGCTTGCCCTGACGTTGCGCCCTGTCCCGGCTCAGGCTGCCCATGAACGCCCCTGGCTGGCCGACACCGCCGCCGCAAAAATCTCCCAGACCATAAGCCTGCCCGGCAAGGCGCTCTGGCGTCAGGCTCTGCCTCTTGCCGATGGCAGTGTCATCCTTCTACGCGAGCCAGCTAGCGACGAAAACGGTCCGTTTCTGGCGCGACTGGCGGCTGGCGCCAGCGAGACGACGCCGCTCATCCCGGTCTGGAGCAGCACGGACGACAAGGCACGCGGCCCTAAAGGTTTCGCCCCCTCCGCTCTTGCCTGCGATGACAGCGGCACTCTCTGGCTGATCGACCGGGCGACAGCCGGGTTCCCGCCACGCCTGATCCATCTCGACCCGGTTTCGGGCAAGGTACTTTCAGAACTGGACCTGCCGCCTGAAGCTATCGTGCAGAACACGGCGTTCACCACCCTCGCAGTCCATGGCCAGACGGCCTATCTGGCTGATGAGGGCGGGGTGTCGCTCACCATGGTCGATATGGCGCGCCATCAGGCCACGCGCTTCTTTGCAGGCTATCCGACATCACGCGGCCACCTGCCGCTCACGATCGACCATCATCCGGTCATGGGCACGGATGGCCACCCTCTGACACGCGACATCGCCTATCTTGCCCTCGAAACGAATGGCAAATGGCTCTACGAGCAGGCGCCGACAGGCCCGATCTTTCGCCTCTCCACCGATCTGCTGACAGATCCCTCGGTTACCCCTTCGGAACAGATGGAAGGTGTGACGCAATGGCGCGGGACGCCGACCGTGAGCGGCATGACCCTGGACGACAAGGCAACGCTTTATCTGACCGATATCGAGAATGGCAGGCTTCTGAGCTTTGACACGGCGCGCCTCCCCCATATTCTTCTGGTCGCGCCCCAGCTCGTTCAGGCAGGCATTCCTGGCTGGGCGAGGTCTCGAGGTGATAATGACAAATCCGGGCAGATCTGGGTTCCGGCAGGCCATACGCTTTTGCGCATCGACCTGCCCTAAGCCGCCCTCATGTCACCCCCTGGCCTTTCTTCTCCTGTCGCGTCATTCTTCCCAATCGTGTCTCTGAACCATGAAGGCTAACATGCTGTACCGTTCCACTCGCGGCGATGCGCGCCCGCGCTCCTTCTCGGACATTCTTCTCGCTGGTCTGGCTGAAGATGGTGGGCTGTACATGCCTGAAACCTGGCCGCGCTTCACGCCCGACGAGTGGCGCGCCATGCGCAGCCTCTCCTACCCCGATCTGGCCGCGAAAATCCTCTCGGTCTTCGCTGCGGGCAGCATCGATCTGCCGACACTGCAGCGTCTTTGCGCCAAGGCCTATGCCGGGTTCTCCCACGCAGCCATTGCACCGCTGGTGGAGGTCGAGAACGGGCTCTTTTCAATGGAGCTGTTCCACGGTCCGACGCTCGCCTTCAAGGACATGGCGATGCAGCTTCTGGGCCAGCTCTTCGAGCATGTGCTGACAGAGCGCAACCAGCGCGTCACCATTGTCGGTGCGACCTCTGGCGATACGGGTTCGGCAGCCATCGAAGCCTTTCGTGGCAGCCCGCATCTCTCGGTGGCCATCCTTCACCCGATGGGCCGCACCTCGGATGTGCAGCGACGCCAGATGACGACGGTCAAGGATGACAATATCCTGAACATCGCCGTCGAAGGCACGTTCGACGATTGTCAGGACATGGTGAAGGCAATGTTCGCCGATACACCCTTCCGTGACGAAATCGGACTCTCGGCGGTCAACTCCATCAACTGGGCGCGCATTGCAGCCCAGATCCCCTACTATGTGCGTGCCGCTCTGATGATGGGAGCGCCCGACCGCGAGATTTCCTTTGCGGTGCCAACAGGCAATTTCGGCAATGTGCTCGCCGCCTGGGCTGCCAGCCAGATGGGCCTGCCGGTCCGTCGCCTGTGCATCGGCTCGAACCGCAACGATATTCTCACGCGGTTTCTGACCAGCAATGACATGTCGATGCGCGCTGTTGAGCCCAGCCTGTCACCGTCGATGGATATTCAGGTCTCATCGAATTTCGAGCGTCTGCTTTTCGAAATGCTCGATCGTGACCCGCAAGCCTGTCAGGCGACCATGCTGGCCTTCCGCCAGACAGGGCGCATGCCGGTCGATCAGGCTGCATGGATGCGAGCCAAAGAGCGTTTTGGCGCCCTCATGCTCGATGACGAGGCGACCCTCGCCGAAATGAAGGCCCTTTACGACAATTCCGGCTATCTGGCCGACCCGCACACAGCAATCGGTCTCGCTGCCGGGCGCAAGGCCCAGGAGCCGGGCATTCCCATGATCGTGGCTGCCACGGCCCATCCTGCGAAATTCCCCGATGCCGTACGCAAGGCAACAGGCATCGACCCTGCCCTGCCGCCTCATCTGGCTGACCTCTTCTCATGCGAAGAGCGCTACGAGACACTCGCCAATGAGCTGAATATTATCGAAGACGCCGTGCGCCGCCATATCAAGGCCCATACGCATACGGCCTGAACCTGACCGAATCGTGGGAGGGGGCTGGAATTCGCTCCCTCGACACGCCATCTCTGGTCAGATCCCGCTTTCAGTTTTTCAGGACCATCACCGCTCGATGACCGATCCGATCACCGTTACCACCCTTCCCAATGGCCTTACCGTCGTCACCGAAAGGATGGAGCGCGTCGAAACCGTTTCGTTCGGCGCCTATGTTGCCACCGGCACACGGAACGAAACCGCCGAAGAAAACGGCGTGTCGCATTTTCTCGAACATATGGCCTTCAAGGGCACCAGACGCCGCAGTGCAGCGCGTATTGCCGAGGAAATCGAGAATGTGGGCGGTCATATCAACGCCTACACCGCGCGCGAGCAAACGGCCTATTACGTCAAGCTGCTGAAGGAAGATCTGCCGCTTGGCATCGATATCATCGGCGATATCCTGACCCACAGCACCTTTCTCGAGCAGGAAGTCGAACGCGAACGCGGCGTCATCCTGCAGGAAATCGGCCAGGCCAACGACACGCCTGACGACATCATTTTCGATAATTTCCAGGAAACCGCGTTCCGCGATCAGCCCATGGGCCGGCCCACGCTGGGCACTGAGGGCCTGATTGCGACAATGAAGCGCGAGACCATGATGCGTTATATGCAGACGCATTATACCACACGCAACATGGTGATCGCGGCCGCTGGCAATCTGCGCCACGAAGCGGTGCTCGATCTGGTGCAGGAGCATTTTCGCGACCTGCCAGACCATCAGCCGCCCGAGCGCGAAGGCTGCACCTATCTCGGGGGAGAGCATCGTGAAACCCGCGATCTGGATCAGGCTCATCTCGTGCTCGGTTTTCCGTCGGTCAGCTATAACGACCCGGCCTATCACGCTGTCATGCTGCTCTCGACGGTTCTGGGTGGCGGCATGTCGTCGCGCCTGTTTCAGGAGATCCGAGAAAAGCGGGGGCTGGTCTATTCGGTCTATTCCTTCGCGCTGCCTTTCCTCGATAGCGGTCTTTTCGGCATCTATGCGGGCACAGGCGAACAGGAAGCTGCCGAGCTGGTTCCTGTCATGCTCGACGAACTGCGTCGTCTCTCTGACGGAATAAGCGCCGAGGAAATTGCCCGGGCCCGCGCTCAGGTGAAGTCCTCGCTGCTGATGTCACTGGAAAGCACAGGCAGCCGCTGCGAACAGATTGCACGCCAGATGCAGCTTTTCGGACGTATCATCGACACCAGCGAGACCGTGGCCAAAATCGACGCCGTCGATGAAGCGGCCATGATCCGTGCTGCCGAAGCCCTGTTCCGCGCCCGCCCGACGCTGGCCACAATCGGCCCGGTCGGCGCCATTCCCTCTTTTGACGCCATCAGCCAGAGGCTTGTTGCATGAGCAAGGATCAGGAGCGCCTTTCCCAACTACTCGACGCGGCGAAACGCGCCGGGGCCGATCGGGCCGATGCGCTTCTGATAGCCTCGCGCTCGGTTTCGGCCATGTGCCGTCGCGGCGTCCCGGAAGGGCTCGAGCATTCCGAGACCATCCAGCTGGGTCTGAGGGTCTTTATCGGCAAGCGCGCCGCCAATGTCTCAGCCACTGCGCTCGACACAAGCCGCTTCGAGGCACTGGCCGAGCAGGCTGTCGCCATGGCACGCGTCGTGCCTGAAGACGCCCACACAAGCCTCGTCGACCCTGCGCAACAGGGTATCTACGACATTGCCTCTCTCGATCTGGTCGATGCGGGCGAAGCTCCTGGTCTTGAAGCCCTGCTGGCAAGAGCACGCGAAGCCGAGGAAATCGCGCTCGGTTTTCCCGGCATCACCAACAGCAACGGCGCCTCGGCTGGTTACGGCCGGGTGGAGATCGCGCTTGCAGAAAGCGGCGGGTTTTCCGGTCGCTATGTTCAGACGAGCCATAGCAATGGCATCAGCGTGCTGGCAGGCGAAGGCCCGAGCATGCAGCGCGATTATGCCGGTCACAGCGCCCGGCACCTGAGCGATCTCGATTCAGCCGAGCGCCTTGGTTGTGAAGCGGCAGAACGCGCTCTGGCCCGCATGAACCCGGCCAAGCCACGTACGGGGGCCTTCCCTGTCGTGTTCGATCGCCGCGTCTCGGCCAGCCTGCTCGGTCATCTGGCAGGGGCCATCAATGGCGCCTCGATCGCACGTGGCACGTCTTTCCTTTCCGCTCATCGCGGCAAGCGCGTCCTGCCCGAGGCGCTGAGCGTGATCGACGACCCGACACGCCCCCGCGGTTTGCGCTCGAAACCATTCGACGCCGAGGGTTTCCTGCCTTCGCCTTTCGCTTTTGTCGAGAACGGCGTCCTGCAGGACTGGATACTCGACAGCCGCTCGGCAATGCAGCTTGGTCTGGTAAATAACGGGCGCGCCTCGCGCAGTGTCGGCGGACCGCCCTCCCCGGCAGTCAGCAATTTCTTCCTCACCGGCGGCACCGGGTCGCGCGAGGCGTTGCTCGCCGATATCGTCGAGGGTGTTTATGTAACCGAGATGATGGGCTCATCCATCAACGGGCTGACCGGCGATTACAGCCGTGGCGCCTCTGGATACATGATCCGTAACGGCCAGCTGGCCGAACCGGTGGCCGAGCTGACCATTGCGGGCAATCTCATCGCTATGTTTGCGTCGCTGCGCGCTGCGGATGATCTTGAGTTCCGCCACGGCGTTGACGCTCCAACACTCAGAATTGACACAATGAGCGTTGCAGGAAGCTGAAGCGCTTCCCGTTCAGTCACAGAGGACTGAACCCGCAATGCGCTCACAAGGAGTTTTCATGTCCCGCCCCATTTTTCGTGCCTCCCTCCTGCTCCTGGCTCTGGCCCCGCTTCTGGCAGCCCCTGCCGACGCACGGCCAGGCGGTGGACGCTCCATGGGAAGTCGAGGCAGCCGCACCTATTCTCCGCCACCCATGACGCAAACGGCACCCTATGCCGCACGTCCCATGGAGCGCAGCTATGCACCTGCCGCGCCCTCTCCGGGGATGAATGCGCCCTTCTCGCGCCCGATGGGGCAGCCCGGCTTTGCCCAGCGTCGACCTTTCATGACCGGCTTCATGGGCGGGCTGATCGGCGCAGGTCTGTTTGGCATGCTTTCAGGCCACGGTTTCTTCGGCGGCGGTGGAGGCGGTTTTCTCTCCTTCATCGGGCTGCTGTTCCAGATTGCTATTTTCGGATTTCTGATTGTCATGGTGCTGCGCTGGCTGGCCAATCGTCGCAACGGTGGCGTCGGAGCACCACAGCGACCGGGTTTCTCCGGTGGAGCGGGAACGCCTGCTGTCACCTTGAGCAACAGCGATTATCAGAATTTCCAGCAGCTCCTGCTGGATATCCAGGCCGCCTGGAGCGCGCAGAACATGCGCGCCCTCGCCACTATGGCGACACCCGAGATGGTATCGTATTTCAGCGAGCAGCTGGCCGATTACGCCAGCCGTGGTGCGCGCAATATCGTGTCTGACGTGCAGTTCATGCGCGGCGATCTGTCCGAAGCCTGGCGCGAGGGCAACATGACCTATGCGACCGTCGCGATGCAGTATTCGCTCTATGACGTGACAACCGATTCCTTTGGCAATGTCATTGATGGCAGCAAGACCGAGCGACAGGCTGTGACAGAACTCTGGACTTTCGTACGTGCCGACGGGCGCGGCAATTGGATCCTGTCAGCGATCCAGCAGGTAGGCTGATACGCGCTGGGGCGAGGCTTCACGCTCGCCCCACAGGGGACGGGCTATGGGCCTGTCCTCGCCACAAGATACATGGAGCCCGTGCTGCCTTTCGAGGGACGGCACGTAGGACTTCTTCACCCGCCCTGGCTCTCTTATCGGGGCGCGTCGTTTCCAGATCCGCCCTCTCATTGCAACGATAGTCCTCTTGCCGCTGCCACTCTTTCTGACAGGGGCGGCAGGAGGCATGGTAGTCTCTCGATCTATCCAGGAATTGAGTGCATTCCCCAGCCCCACGCTTCCTCTGCCTGCACTACCCCTGCAAGAAGACAAGGTCGTGCAGGTTTGTGCGCTGGGGGCAACTCCTTGCAGGGATCGTATGCAGAGGCCCGGGCCGGATATCGAGCAGCCTATGAGAAGATAAAAACTTGACTGCTCCCGAAATTCCTTCTTGCCCCTCCAGCACTGAAATCAGTGAGTAAGCCGGGATGCGGGGCAAGTCAGACGATATACGGTGAAGACACGTAATCTTGCGCGAAAGCCAAAAAACGACGGTGGAAAGCGTTGCGACGTGCGCGCCTCTTCTCCACCCCGCTCAGCCGAAACTTCTGAAAAGACTTATCGCTCCCGAACCAGAGATCGCCTTCTAGGTCAAAGACGCAGATAAGTCAGCGCGAAGAGCGAGACCATCACGAGCGAGAGACCGCCAAGCAGTCCCAGAATGCGCCCCTGACGGTTGGAGACGACTTCTTGTTTCTTCATGGGAAGAGCACCCGGTCGATCAGCAGGGCCGAAAAGAGGAAGAACAGATAGGCCAGGGAATACCGGAAAGCATAACGCGCTGGCTTGTCTGCCGTAAGACTGACGCCTTGTGCATCCTGTTTGTCGAGCAGCACGCGCAGAGCGAAATAGATAAATCCGAGCCCGAGCACAGTTGCGCTGACCGTATAAATCATGCCGCAAAGACGCAGGAACGACGGCACCAGCGACACAGCCATCAGAATGAGCGTGTAGACGAACACATTCCACCGTGTATGGCGCGCCCCCTTGACCACGGGCAGCATGGGAATGCCCGCCTTCGTGTAATCCTTGCAGGCATAAAGCGACAGCGACCAGAAATGCGGCGGCGTCCAGAGAAACACGATCGCGAACATGACAACTGGCAGAACGCTCATCGAGCCTGTCGCTGCAGCCCAGCCGATCATCGGCGGGGGAGGGGCC